>NZ_JBSFLZ010000002.1:0-126438 GCF_053599315.1 Saccharopolyspora sp. NPDC000995 | reverse complement strand
GCCGCGGACCCGATGCGGGTCCGCGGCCTTCGAGAAGCCTGGGAGGTTCCTAGATCATTGGATCGAGGAATCGCCAAAGAGCGGACCGCCGTGGGTCGACCACGGTCAGCGGCAGCGCGCGGAACCAACGCGGGTTGAGCTTTCGGCCATAGCCGGCATCGTGTTCGGCAACAGCTGGCAACGGCGCGAAAGTAACGCGGAACAGCGCGATTGCCCCGGCCATGAGGTGGCTCGGGGTGCTCGACAGCAGAATCGTGGACACCAAGGCCACCTCCCTTCGGGGTTCAGGCCGCGGTTTCTTCCAACCACGGCTCGCGCTCTTGCAGGTTATTGGCACAGCCGTGCCGGTCGCAACGTATTTTTCGAAGAATCCGCTCGATCGTCTGAAAAACCTGCGTCACCAGGCATTTCAGGGTGTGCCCCGGCGCTCACCCTGGATTAGCGCGAGCACGTCGGAGCCGAACTTCTGCAACTTCGACGCGCCGATCCCGGAGATGCCCACCAGTGCGCTCTCGTCCAACGGCCGCTGCTCGGCAATCGCGGTCAGCGTCGCGTCGGTGAACACCACGTAGGCGGGGACCTTCAGCTGCCGGGCGCGTTCGCTGCGCCACACCTTCAGCTGCGACAGCAGGTCTTCATCCACATCGGACGGACAGTCGGCGCAGCGGCCGAGCTTGATGTCCATCGTGCCCGCCAGCGTGGCGTTGCAAATGCGGCAACGCGGCTTCGCGGACTTCGCAGGTCGCGACAACAGCTCGCGCTGCTTGACCTTGTTGGGCAGCGCCGCCGGGTGCTCATCCGGCACCAGGCTGTACAGGAAGCGGCTGCGCCGCCGGTAACGGCGCCCACCCGCGCGCGCCAGCGCCCACGACAGGTAAAGGTGCTCGCGGGCGCGGGTGACCCCGACATAGAGCAGGCGGCGCTCCTCCTCGACGCCGGCGTCGGTGTCGGCGTGCTGGATGGGCAACGTGCCTTCGACCAGCCCCACCAGGAAAACCGCGTCCCACTCGAGCCCCTTGGCGGCGTGCAGCGAAGCGAGTGTGACGCCTTCGACGGTCGGCGGGTGCTGGGACTCGGCTCGCGCATCCAGTTCTGCGACGTAGCGGGACAGGCCCGCGTCGGGCACCGTCGCGGCGAGCTCCTCCGCGAGCTCCACCAGCGCGATCAACGATTCCCACCGCTCGCGCGCGGCACCACCGGCAGGCGGCTCGTCGGTCAGCCCGAGCTCGCGCAGCACCGAGCGGACCGTCGTGGGCAGGTCCTCCTCCTCGGCGCCGTGCGCGACTGCCGCGCGCAGCGCGACCATGGCCTGCCGCACCTCCGCGCGTGCGAAGAACCGCTCACCACCACGTACCTGGTAGGGGATCTCGGCGTCGGAGAGCGCCTTCTCGTAGACCTCCGACTGCGCGTTGACCCGGAACAGCACTGCGATTTCCGAAAGCGCAACACCCCCCTTGACCAGCTGCGCGATCTTGCGGGCGATCGCCTCGGCCTCGTCGGTCTCGTCGTCGTACTCGGCGAAATCCGGGCGCGGCCCGTCCGGGCGCTGCCCGACCAGCTTCAGCCGCGTGCCGGCCGGCCGCTCCCGCGCGGCGCCGATGACCTGGTTGGCCAGGCCCACCACCTGCGGCGTGGACCGGTAGTCCCGCTCCAGGCGCACCACCGTCGCTTCCGGGTATTTGCGCGGGAAGCCGATCAACCACTTCGGCGAGGCGCCCGCGAACGAGTAGATCGTCTGGTTCGCGTCGCCCACCACCGTGAGGTCGTCGCGGTTGCCCACCCAGGAATCGAGCACCCGCTGCTGCAGCGGGTTGACGTCCTGGTACTCGTCCACGACGAACGACCGGTACCGGCTGCGGAACTCCTCGGCGATCTCCGGCTCGTCCTCCAGAATCGCCGCGATGTGCAGCAGCAGATCGTCGAAGTCCAGCACCTGCGCCCGGTTCTTCAGCTGCTCGTAGGCCGCGAACGCCTTGCTGAGCTGCTCCGGCAGCACCGGCACGTCCCGCCCGGTGGCGGCCGCGGCGGCCGGGTACTGCTCGGGGCCCACCAGCGACGACTTGGCCCATTCGATCTCGCCGGCCAGGTCGCGGACGTCCTCCCGCTCGGTGGACAGGCCGAGCTTGTTCGCGGCCTGCATGACCAGCCGGAACTTGTTGTCCGTCAGCTGCCACATCTGGGTCTCGTGCACTCGCGGCCAGAAATAGCGCAACTGCCGGAAGGCCGCCGCGTGGAAGGTCTGCGCCTGCACCCCCGCCGCGCCGAGCGTACGCAACCGGGTGCGCATCTCCCCCGCCGCCCGGGCCGTGAAGGTCACCGCGAGCACCTGGTTCGGGGCGACGAGCCCGCGCTGCACGTGGAAGGCGATGCGATGGGTGATCGTGCGGGTCTTGCCGGTACCCGCGCCCGCCAGCACGCATACGGGGCCGCGTGGTGCGATGACCGCCTGCCGCTGCTCCGGATCCAACCCTTCCAGAAGTCGCGGCTGCTCGGTCATGCCCGGCATCTTTGCAGACCGCCTCCCCCGTTCGAGGCCACACCCAGCACCCGACACCGCGTGTCGGAAATCCCCGCAAAGCGATTCGCACGAAAATCGCGCCCGGAATGCGCCCCAGAGTGGAAGCACTCGGGGAAGTTCGCACGCACCGACATCGGGCTGCGGGAGCCCAAAAACGGGTATGGGAACCTGCACCGCCGAGCCCGGACGCCGTCGGAGGGCCGGGCGGGGACGCGCCCCGACCAGCCCTCCCGCGTCAGTCGTTCCAGGTGGCCCAGCCCTTGATCATGCGGTAGGCGATGGACACCCCGGGCGGGAGCCACAGGCCGTCGACCGCTCCGCCCTCCGATTTCAGGGCGGCCCGAACTGTGTCGCGGTGCACCCAGCGGGCTTCCTCGATCTCGCCGTCGGCCGGCGTAAGCGGCGCGGACCGGTCCGCGATCGCGGCGAAGCCCAGCATCAGCGACCGCGGGAACGGCCACGGCTGGCTGCCGAGGTAACGGACGTCCGACACCACGACGCCCACCTCCTCCGCGATTTCGCGCGAGACGCAGGCTTCCAGCGACTCGCCGGCCTCGACGAACCCGGCCAGCACCGAGTACCGCTGCGGCGGCCAGATCGGCTGGCGGGCCAGCAGCACGTGGTCCACGCCGTCGTGCACCAGGCAGATCACGGCCGGATCGGTGCGCGGGTACTCCTCGCGGTCGCAACCCGTGCAACGCCGCGCCCAACCGGCGCGGACCCGCGTGGTCGCCGCCCCGCACACAGCGCAGTAGCGGGCGCTGTCGTGCCAGCCGAGGAGGCCGACTGCGGTGGTGAACAACCCGGCGTCGGTGTCGTTGAGCAGACCACCGCCGGTGCGCAGGTCCCGCCAGTCGTCCTGGGCGCCGTCGTGCTCGCTGCGCAGCGCCCAGTAGGTGATCTCGCCCTCAGCGCCGAGCAGGACCGCATTCGAGGCCGGACGTTCGCCGAAGTCGCTCGCGGGGTGCATCACCAGCCGCGAATCCGGGCCGATCTGGGTGCGCCCCTTGGCGTCCACCAGCACGACCCGACCGGTCGACCACAGCTCCGCCCCGCCGTCCAGGGTGTCCCGCAGCGTCTCCCGGCGATCCACAGTGGACCTAGACAGCAGGGGCGCGGAGTCCAGCTGGAAACCCGCCCCCGCGACCACGTCGGAAATCATTTGCCCGTCTCACCGTCCAACCACGTCATGGCAACACCACACCCCCGAGCAGCCGAAGCTGGTCGGCGAGCTTGTCCGCGTCACCGACGACAACGCCGGTGAACGCGGTCGGGGTAAACCGCCGCGCCGCCTCGCCCACCTGCTCGACCGTGATCGCCCGCAACCGCTCCGGGTGCGCGAGCAGCCAGTCCTGTCCCAGGCCCGCTGCGGCCAGCGCGACGAGCGTGGACGCCATCCCGGACTGCGAAGCGGTCGAGGTGAGCAGGCTCCCGATGGCGTACTGCCGGGCCGACTCGACCTCCGATTCGGTCGGTGGCACCAGCGCCAACCTGGCCAGCTCGTACCGGGTCTCCAGCAGCGCGGCCGCGGTTACCTCGCTGGCGGTATCCGCGTCGACGAGGACCGTTCCGTTGCCCCGGGTGAACTCGAACGACGAGTGCGCGCCGTAGGTGTAGCCCTTGTCCTCGCGGATGTTCTCCACCAGCCGTGAGGAGAAGTAGCCGCCGAAGACCAGGTTCGCGATCTGCAGAGCCGGGTAGTGCGGGTCGGTGCGCGGCAACGCCTGGGCGGAGAACCGCAGCTGCGACTGCACCGCGCCGGGCCGGTGCACCAGCCGGACGTCGCCGCCGCGAACCGCCGGCAGCGACGGAAGTTCGCGCGCGGTGTTCTCCGACTGCCAGCCCGCGAGGTTGCGCTCGACGGCAGCCAGCGCCTGGTCCGGGTCGATGTCGCCGACCAGCACCAGCACCGAGCCCCGCGGCAGCGCTGCTTCGCGGTGCAACGTGCGGACCTCCTCGGGGCTGACCTCGGCGACGTCCTCGGCCTGCGGCACCTCTCGGACGAACGGGTGGTCGCCGTAGCGGTGCCGCTGCAGCTCCTCCCGCGCGATCACCCGCGGCTGCGAGCGCGCGACGGTGATCCGCTCGACCAGCCGGGTACGCTCCCCCTCGACCTCCGCATCGCGGTACACCGCGCCGGTCAGCGCGTCGGCGAGCACGTCGAGCAGGGTGTCCAAGCCGGTGGCCAGCGCGTCGCCGGTGATGCTGAGCCGCTCCGGATCGACGGTTGCGTGCAGGTCGCCGCCCACCGCGGCCAGGTCCGTGTCCACCTGCACGCGGTTGCGGCGCTCCGTGCCGGTCAACAACGCCTCGGCCAGCAACTCAGCGCGAGCCGGGTGCTTCTGGTCCTCACCGGCGAACGGGATCCGCAGCCGCAACTCAACCATCGGGACCACGCCATGCCGGACTGCGATCACCCGCAGCCCGTTGTCCAGCACGGTGTCCACGACGGCCGGTACGCGGCCGATACGGGGCTCGCCGAGCGGCGGCAGCGGCCGCGGGCCGAGCTCGGTGCGGCCGATTTCCTCGGCGCTGCGGTGCGTTGCGCGGGTCATGCCGCACCTCCTGTCGCGTTCTCGTCGCCTGCGGGTTCGATCTCCAGCACCGCGCGCGCATCGGGCCGCAGCGACTTCGCCGCCGACGCGACACTTTCCGCGCTGACCTCGCCGATCAGCTTCGGCAGCTCGGAGATCAGCTCGGCGCGACCGTGCAGCAGTTCGGCGCTGCCCAGGTCGAGGGTCCGGGTGACCACCCGGTCGTGCTCCCGGTACAGGCTCGCGGCCCAGCGTGCCGTGACGCGGGACAACTCATCCGCGCTCGGGCCATCGGTGGCCAGCTTCTCCAGCTCCTCGTCGATCGCGCCGACCACCCGGTCGAGCCCGACCTCCGGGGTGTGGATAGCGGTGACGGTGAACGTGTCCGGGTCGCGGGCGTCCAGCGGGGCACCCATCAGGCCGCAGCCGGCGTGCACGTCCACCACGAGCGCGTCCTGGTAGACCAGTCGCTGCTGCAGGCGGGAGGCGTCGCCGTCGGACAAGATCGCCGCGAGAACCACGTTCGCCAGGTAGGCATCGAGTTCGGAGACCGGGTCGGGCAGGCGATGGCCCAGCGCGACGGCGGGCAGCGGCGCGTGCCGGTCGGCGTGCTTGCCGCGCAGCTCCTCGGCGGGGAACGGCTCGGCAAAGGACGGCCGCGGCGGGACGTTGCGCGTCGGCACGTCACCAAAATGCTTGTTGACCAGGTCGATGGTCTGCTCGACGTCGATGTCACCGACGATGGTCAGCACCGCGTTGCCCGGCGCGTAGAAGGTGTCGAAGAACGCGGCGCAGTCCTCGACGGTCGCCTGTTCCAGGTCGGTGAAGTCGCCGTAGCCGTTGTGCGCGTTGGCGAAGGTCGAGTAGAGCACCGGCGGCAGCAGGATCCACGGGAACCCGCCGTAGGGGCGGTTGAGGACGTTGAGGCGGATCTCCTCCTTCACCACGTCCACCTGGTTGCGCAGGTTTTCCTCGGTGATCTTCGGCGCCCGCATCCGGTCCGCTTCGAGGAACAACGCCCGCTCCAGGGCCGCCGACGGCAGCACCTGGTAGTAGTCGGTGTAGTCCTGGTGCGTCGAACCGTTGAACGTGCCTCCGGAACCCTGCACGTGCCGGAAATGCGCGAGTTTCTCCAGGCTCTCGCTGCCTTGGAACATCAAATGCTCGAAGAGGTGCGCGAAACCGGTGCGCCCCTCCGGTTCCGAGCGGAAGCCCACGTCGTAGTGCACGCTGACACCGACCACAGGGGCCTGCCCTGACGATGCTCGGCCCGCTGCCGAGTCCGGTGCCAACACCACGCGCAGCCCATTGGGCAAGGTAACGCGATGCAGCTGGGGTTCGACCATGCCATGCAGCCTACGTGCGGACTGTCAAGCCGCGCGTGCCCCCTTCACCGCTCTTCGGCGTTTCGTGATCACCCGGCGTAGGTGGCGAATTTCCTCCGCGCAGCGTCCAGCGGCGGTAGAGCGTTCGGGCGCGGTCAGCGGACCTGGGCGATGAGGGATTCGATCTCGGCGCCGATCGTGCGCGCGTCGGCCGGGAGGATCGCGAAGACCTGCTCGCCGGAGCTGCCGCGCTCGACCCGGTTCAGGTAGCGGCCGTCCGGCTCGTTGTCGAACCAGGACACCACCTGGGAACGCTTCCGGCGGCCGTACTGGTCGCGGATGCTCGCCGACATCTGGCCGATGCGCGCGTGCGGCGCCTTCCCGATCGCCTCGTAGAGCGCGACCTGCTGGTCGCCGCTGCTGCCGCGGCTCGGGGTGGCCGCCTGCATCACGCTCATCTGGTCGAAGTCCTCCGGCGGCGCCTGCACCAGCGAACTCTGCGGGACGCGCACCGGCCCCTGTCGGCCCGGCTTGGTGGGCGGCAGCGTCGCCAGCAGCACCTGCGGCAGCGGGACGTTCTCGTGCACCTCGACGGTCAGCATGCCGCCGCGCTGCGGGTCCTCGCTCGGGGTCTGCACGCCGAGCACGACCCGGTTACCCTCGGTGAACACCGCGAGCGCCCGCCAGCAGTGATCGGAGCCGACCTGCGGGAACCACAGCGAGTCGACCCACAGGTACGGGTCGGCCAGCGTCTTGAGCGCGGTGACCAGCGGCGGCGCGACCTCGTCGTTGATCACGACTCCGGCGGCGGCCATCCGGTCCAGCTCACCGATCGCGATCTGGCTGAACTGGTCCGCGGTGTAGCCGAAAGAACGGCTGCTCAACGGCAGGGTCAAACCGTCGATCTTCAGGTACTTAAGCACGATGTCCAAGTGCACCGGCTGAAGCTGCCACCGCCCCAACACGCCCACTGTTGTTTCTCCCCTTGTGAATTCGCCCGCTGCAAGCGTGACCGACCGGTGGTGCCGAAGCCGGCAACCACCGGTCAGCACCGGATCATTCGCCGAGCACCGGCGGGGCGGTCTTCGGCATGTCGTTCATCCAGATGTCGTCCTGCTCTTCGAGCCAGGACGGGCGCTCGTGCTCCTCGTCCTCGCCGCCCTTGCCGCGCTGGCCGGCACCACCCATGCCGCCCATCGCGCCGCGCCCGGCACCAGCGCCCCGGGCACCTGCCGCGCCCGCACCGGCACCAGCCCCGGCACCGAGTCCGCCGACACCCGCACGGCCACCAGCGGCCATGCCACCGGCACCGGCACCCAGCCCGCCGGCCATGCCGCCGACCATCCCGGCACCACCGGCGCCGCCGCCGGGGAGACCACCACCGGCGCCACCGCCGGAGAGCCCGGTTCCGCCACCGCCGGGGAGCCCGGGCTGATCGGCCCACTGGCTACCGGTTCCGGAAGGCGTGGTGTAGCCGCCACCGGGGATACCGCTACCGAGATTATTGGGGTCGAACGCACCGACGGGGAGCCCGCGGTCGGGAATGCCGCTGCCGGGAATACCACCGACGGGAACACCGGTACCGATGCCACCGCCGGGAAGCTTCCCGGTCCCGCCGCCCGGCATCCCGCCGCCGGATCCACCACGGGGATCGCCGGGACCTCCACCGCCCCATTCCGTGGGGGGCGGCGGCGGCACCGGCGGCGGCTCCTTGGTGTTGCCGTCCGGCCCCTTGTACTGCGGCATCTTCGCGTCGACCTGGGTGAGCGTGGGGCTGTAGACGCGCGCCATCGTCTCCTGCGCGGCCTTCTCCGCCTGCTCCTGTTCCTCCATCTGGCTGAGCGCGTTGATGCCACCGCCGGCGATACCGAACGGAATCGAAGCGGAAGCCGCCTCCCCCCAGCTGAAGCCCTGGGGCTTCTCGACCATCTTGCTGGCCTGACCGGCGGCCTCACCCGCGGCGTGCAGGTTGTTCCCGGTCATCTCGAAGGCATCGGCGCTGGCCTTCATCCAGTCGGAAGCGGGCTTGCCGACCTCACGAGCGTTGCTCGCGGCCTCGCCTTCCCAGCCCCCGTCGACGATCTTGCCGAGGTCCGTGGCGTAGTTGTTCCCGCGCTCGCGCAGTCCCGCGGCCAGCTTCTTCCACGCCTCGGCGACCTCACCGACCTTGCCCTGGTCGATCGACTCCTGGTTGGTCTGGTAGATCTGCGCGTGGCTGAAGCCAGACCAGTTGAGGCACTGCGTGATAGCGGGCGAGTCGTAACTCGTGACGTTGAGGCCGGAGTTCTGCTGCGCCAGCTGGTTCTGCTGCTGCTGGGCGACGCGGCTGGCCTCTTCGCCGTGCTTCTTGCGTTCCTCCTCGGCAGCGCTCTCCCAGCCGAAGACCCGGGAACCCGCGTTGTCGAGGGTACTGAGAAGTCCCATCACTCCCCCTGTCTCATCACTTCGGCAGCCGAGAAGCCGTTTGGTTGGCGATCTTCTTCAGTTCGCCGCACGGATCGGCCACAGAGTCGCGCATCGCGCCGGTCAGCTGGTAAATAGCGATTCCGCCGCCTGCGGAAACCACGTAGTTGCAGATGCCCTGCCCTGTCGCCCCAGCGACAAGCATCTCCGCTCCCTCGCGACCGGCAACCGTTGTGGCCGCGTACTTGTCGAAGCCGCCACCCTTGCCGAGGCTCTGCACGGTCTCGTCCGCGTTCTTCTGAAGGCCGAGAGTGAACTTCTCGCCCTTCCACGAGCAGCCCGGCTGGAAGCTAACTTGGGTGAACTCCTCGGCCTTCGTCGAAAGACCGAACGAGGTCAGCTCGTCGGGCTTGAAGAACGTGCACGGATCGAAGCCCGCCAACCCCGCCCCCGACGATGCCGAGGTCGGTGCGGACGACGTCTCCTCACTACCCCCAGGACTCTTACCACCAACTGCACATGCAGCAAGCCCGAACAGGGCCAGACCAGCGGCCGCTGCGATCAGAGATCGGGAAAACGTACTCACTGAATACCTCGCCTCAGGTCGTCGGCGTTCTGCTCGTCGGTGGCACGGTAGTCCTTGGCTGCACCCCGGAACGCGTCCGCCTGCTTCTTCAGTTCTTCCTGCATGTCACGAATCAGCTGAAGAGCGCCGGCTTGACCGCCTGTCGCCTTATCCTGGAAACGCTGCGCCAATTGCTGGCCGTCGGGGTAGTTCCCCAGTCCCTTGACGGTCCTCAGAGCAGCCGCGTTCTGGAGAAGCACGCCAAGCGCGTCGATCTCCTCTTCGCAGCGCTTGGCGGCCTTGTCGGCCACGTCGGGATCAAGCGACAGCTTGCCTGAGCCAACCTGCTGGTTGATCCACTGCGTGCGGCTGCTGATCGCCTTCAGCCCTTCCTTGGCCGCGGCGAACCCACTTGCGTCTGCGCTTGTCATCCCAGACCCCTCTGGACTCTGCGATCTCCCCCGGAAACGATGAACACTTTAACCTGACGCAGGGGTGTCCGTAACGGTTCCCAGCAAACGCGAGGCGCTTCCAACATCACTTGTTCAGCAGGCCACGGAGGCATCACCATACGACGTCGAGTGATCACAGATAGCGATCGCGCGAGGTACGGGAACTTTGGCTGGCGTCAGCTCCGCAGACCTCCTGCCGCCTCGATCACTTCGGCAACCGCGAAGCCGTCTGGTTGGCGACCTTTCCGCCTCACCACAAGCGTCTACAGAGTCACGCATCCGGCCATCGATCATATAGAGGGCAACGCCGCCAGCTGCATCAACAAGCACTGTGCACCCGCCTTGCCCGGCGGCACCTGACTCAACCGCAACTGCCGCCGCCGACCATCGAGAGGCTTCTTCTGGTAACTGTCCCAGCTACCACCCTTCTCGTAAGACGCCACGGTCTCGTCCGAGTTCTTGAGCAGCGAGAGAGTCATCTTCTCGCCTTTCCACTTGCAGCCGGGTTCAAAGCTGACCACGGTGCCGTCTTCGGACTGTGTCGAGACGCCGAACGAGGTCAGCTCGTCGGGCTTGCAGAACGTGCACGGGTCGAAGCCCGCAAACCCTGAACCGGACGCCACCGAGGTAGGCGCGGAGGACGTTTCCTCGCTACCGCTGCTTCGGTTCTGGATTCGGCATGCCATGGACACCTTGCCCGGCGCCGTTTATGCCGGGGCTTAGGTGCCCGCCTTGTGCGAGACGTGGTTGAAGATCCCCACCGCCACCCCCTACGGGCGGGAGCCCGAATCGACGTCGATCGCCGAGCGCTGCCCCGAATGTGCCGAGAAGGTCTCGCGGGACGAGCACCACGAGCACGTCTGGGACTACTGAAGGGGATCGACACGCGGTGGCTCGGGTGGGCAGCGTGCTGCGGCGCTTGCGGAATGCTCGTCTGGAGCGCGTTTTCGTCGCCGGGCTGGTGCGCGACTCCTCCGGAGAGCATGCCGGCAGCGGTCCGGGCCGTCTCACCGTCGCGCAGGTCATGGCCGCCGTCGAGCGGGCGCGGTGCGCCGAATGCGTTGGGCGGCATCGGTTGCGCTAGTGGGTCAGCGCTTGAGGGTCTCGTTGAGCTTTCCGACCAGCGCCGGGAAGGTTTCGCGGAAGCGTTGCAGGTTCGGGGTTTTGGCCGGGCTTCCGTACCAGTACAGGCCCGGCGTTTCGTCAGCTTCCGGGTCCAGTTCCGCGAATTCCGCCAGCCAGCGGTCCGTTTCGCCCAGCACCACCGCGTACGGCAATGAACGGGAGAACACCGTCTCGCGGTCCGGCGCTGGCAGGGAGCTCGCCGCGACGTCGTGCAGGTAGCCGCGCAAGCCGCGCACCTGCACCACGAGCGCGCTGCCGCGGCGCGTCCGGGCGGGCATCAGGCGTGCGCTGAACATCATCGCGATTCCGCCGATCACCACCCCGATCCCGAGCAACGCGAGGGAGCTCGTCAGCGCCAACACCGCTGTCAGCGCCGCGCCACCGACGATCACGCCGAGTCCCGCCCACCAGAACCGGTTCCGATCGGCGTCCGGCCGCCGCGCGAACCACTGCTTGTCCACGACCTCCGCGTACAGCGCCGTTCGGACCGGGTTGGCGTCCAGGTCGCGGAGTTGGGACAACTGCACCTCCGCGGCTTCGCCGACGAGCAGGTCGTAGACCGCTCGCTCGAACGGCCGCAGCGACTCGTCCGCCGGGTTGAGTCGCACGATTCGCCAGTCCTGCTCGGGCAGTTCCTCGATCCACAGGTAGTTGCGGACTGCCAAGTCGATGATCGTCGCGGTGATGTCGACCGGGTCGACCCGCTCGTCGATGACGGTGCCAATCTGGCCGGGCAGCACGCCGTCCGGGGAGGCGAACGTGATCGCGCCCCGTGAGTCACTCATCAGCAACTCGACCTGACCCGCGTCCTCGGCGAACGCTTGCACGTCGCGGCCGCGGGCGTACCAGACGAGTCCGAGGCCGCCGATCAGCAGCAGACCGATCCCAGCCAGGCCCGCGGCCGTCGCCGGCGTCAGCGAGAACGCCCGCGCCAGGCTGAAGTACTTCTCGGTCACCGCGTTCGCCGGCACGGTGCCGGCCGGGACCTTGAAGGCGATGTCCATCCGGTCGCCGGGCTTCAGCCCGTACGTGAGCGCGTGCATGGACTGGGTGTGGGTGATCTCGAACTGGGCACAGCGGTCCGCGCTGCCCAGCGGGCCGGCCAGACACATGATCTCCTGCGGTACCTTCGGCGACAGCAGCGACACCTCGACGCGGTCCACCGGCGCGTTCCAGCCGCCGGACACCTGCCAGCGGACGGCCTGCAGATCACCGGCGTCGGCCACGGCGCCGCGGACCGAGTATTTCAGCGTGGAGACCCCCGGCTGCAGCGTCAGGTGCACGTTGTCGGAGTCCACCGCAACCGCGCCGCCGCCGTCCACTACCGCATCTGAGATGTTGAACACGCGGTCCGCACCGGGCCCTGCGGACTGCCGCAGCGGCATCGTGCGTTCCACGTGCTGACCTGGGGGAACGTTGATCTGCTCGGTGACCGATACCAGGCCGTCGCGCTCCAGCTTCAGGTGCACGCTGCTGGAAACCGCGCCGGGCAGCGCATCGACCGGCTGCTCCTGCGCCACGGCTGTGCCGGGCGCGCCCAACAGCATTCCGGCCAGTGCGACGGCCAGTCCCCATTTGGTCAACACGGCACGAACGATAGCGGCCCATCGCTAAGCTCTGGTCCGCAACGGTGGGATTGATGTCAGGAAGCCGGGGGAAATGACTGCTCCGTGGCGGGCCGCTGAAACTGGACCGATCGTCCACACTCGACACTCCGCGAGGAAGACCGCATGACGCAGCCGCCCAGGCCACCGCGCGGCCCGCAGCAGCCGCCCCGCCAGCCCTGGCCGCCGCAGCAACCTCGTGGCCCGCAACAACCGCCGAGCCCCCAACCGCCGCGCGGTCCGCAGCAGCCGCCCCCGCCTTCCCGACCGCAACCGCCACGCGGCCCGCAGCAGCCGCCCCGGCCACCGCGACGCGGTCCATTACCGCCGCCCAACCCGCAACCGCCGCGACAGCAGCAGCTGTCGCCGCGCGGTCCAGTTTCCGGGCCGCCGACGCGCCAGGTCGCGCCGCCCCCCGTCGCGCGCCCGCTACCTCCGCCGGTGGTCGGGCGGACTATGCCGCTGCCCAGACCGCAACGGCAGATGCCGCCACCGATGCCGCACCCCAGCCCACCGAAGCGCAAGAGCAACACCGGTGTCGTCGTCGCGCTGTTGCTGGTGGGCGTGGGGTTGTTCGGCATCGGCACCATCGGCGCGATGGCCGCCTCGATCACCTCGAACCGTGCTTCGGACTACAGCTCCACGAGCAGCCGGACCACCACGACGGGTTCCAGCGAGACCCCCAGCAGCACGACCACCAGCAGCGAGGACACGACGACCACGGAGACCAGCAGCTACGACGACGGTGCCAAACCGGTGGCAGAGCTGGGCGACAACCCGATCAACATCCCGGGCAACGGCGCGATGAACACCCGGTGCAACCTTCCCCGCTTCAACACCGATGTCGCTTCGCAGGACCGCTTCTACCAGGCCGCGCTGCCCTGCCTGATGGAGGCGTGGACTCCGGCTCTGGAGAACGCGAACCTGCCTGCCCGGACGCCAAATGTGATCACCACCGGGGAGAACATCGAAACCCCCTGCGGAACGCGGCGGTGGAACCAAACCGCGATGTACTGCCCGGGCAACCACACGATCTACATGACCGCACGCTACTACGCGCAGATGGAGAAGCGCACCAAGGCCGGGGCGTACCTCGGCCAGTTCGCGCACGAGTTCGGCCACGCGTTGCAGGGAATGACCGGGATCAACAGCGCCTACGGCGACGCCTCCTACGACGCGGGCGGCAGCGCCACCACGGCGGGGTTGGAGCTGACCCGCCGTTCGGAGCTGCAGGCGACCTGCTTCGAAGGGATGACGCTGGCCGCGCTGCAGAACGGCGGTGTCAGCAACGACTACATCTTCCCCGCGCTGGAGGACTCCTCCGGCCGCGGCGACGAGCACAGCGATGTGCCCGATCACGGCAGCATGGCGACCAACGCGGCCTGGGTCGAGCAGGGGTTCCGAAAGAACCGGATCACGGAGTGCAACACCTGGCTGGCGGCATCATCCGATGTCGACTGACGTTTCCGCTCACCGTCGGCCGAGCATCAGGCCGTAGCCCCCGCCTGCGACGGCGGCGAGGGTCAGCAGGACCCAATTGGCGCGCTGCGTCTGGGCTTTCAGGTCGGATTCGGCTCCTGCGGGGCGGACCACGAAGTCCTTGCCCGGGTCGGCAGGCACCAGCACCGGCAGCTGTTGGCCGCGGGCGTGGCCGCAGCCGTCGAACGGTGCTTGCCGCGTCACGGCGTCGACCCGGACCTCGACTAGATCCCGCGCCGAGTCCGCGCCGCACGGCCGGGACTCGACGACTGTCGCCGTCGCCGCGCGCATCGCAGTCCGGTCCTCGCCGGCCGCGGTCACCAGTGGCCACAACGTCACGGCGGCCACCGCGATGCCCAGCAATCCCAGGACAAGCAGGATCGGCGCCACCGACACCGAACCTCGTTGCCTTCCCACGACACCGATATTGGCAGAAGCCAGTCAGCGGCAGCAGGGTCACTCCCAGCAGCATCCGAAACACCGTCGGTGATAAGGCTTCCGGGCGTTCACAAGCGGCTTGCTGGCCTCAGGCGTCCGCGGGCGTGACCTTCTTGACGTAGAGAAGCCGGTCGCCTTCCTCGATCGCGTCGGCCTCCGGCGCGTCCACCCGGTACAGCTGACCGTCGCGCACCACGCCGAGCACGATGTCCGAGAGGTGCCGCGGCGAGCCGCCGATCTCCTGGGGCTCGACCTCCCGCTCGGCGATCGCCAGTCCGGCGTCCGGGGTCAGCAGGTCCTCGAACATATCCACCACGGACGGCGTCGAGGTCGCCATGCCCAGCAGGCGGCCCGCCGTCTCGCTGGACACCACCACCGAATCCGCGCCGGACTGGCGCAGCAGGTGGACGTTCTCGGCTTCCCGCACCGCCGCGACGATCTGCGCCTTCGGCGCGAGCTCCCGCGCGGTCAGGGTGACCAGCACGGCCGTGTCGTCTCGGGCAGGTGCCACCACGATCGCCCGCGCGCGCTGCACGCCCGCCACCCGCAGCACGTCCGAGCGGGTGCCGGACCCGTTGACGGTGACCAGGCCTTGCGCGGACGCGGTTTCGAGCGCGCGCTGGTCGGTGTCGACGACCACGATGCGGCCGGGCTCGGCTCCGTCGCCGAGTAGCGCGGTAACGGCCGAGCGGCCCTTGGTTCCGTATCCGATGACGACCACGTGGTCGCGCACCTTGGACCTCCAGCGTTGGATCTTGAAAGCCTGCCGGGAGCGCTCGGTGAGCACTTCCAGTGTGGTACCGACCAGCACGATCAGGAACAGCACCCGCAGCGGGGTGATGACCAGCACGTTCACCAGTCGCGCCTGCGGGGTGACCGGGGTGATGTCGCCGTAGCCCGTGGTCGACAGCGACACCGTCGCGTAGTAGACCGCGTCCAGTAGGTCCAGCTCGCCGCCAGCGGAGTCCCGGTAACCGTCCCTGCCGATGAACACGATGAACACCGTGGCGGCCAGCGCGAGCATCGCGCCGATGATCCGGCGGATGATGGACCGGACCGGGCTGGTCGTGCTGCCCGGCATCCGGATCACGCCAACGAGCGCGTGGTCGGGTCGCTTGGTCAGCTCCTCCTCGTCGGAGCGCCCGCGGATGAAGGGGTGCGCCAACTGCTTCGGACTGCGCCGCATCATGCCCCCACCGGCCGCACCGCCACGCAAGACGACCCGCGCACGTTCTTACCACTCACGGCGGAGAACAGTAACCGCTGCCCGGGCGTCCGGTGCGATGCGGCTCCCGTGGTTTCGACGACGACTTCTCCTGCAGGCCGCAAGACCTTGTCTCCGACATCGCGGCGCGGCGGCATACCATGCAGCGGTGCAGCAACTTCAGCACGCGGCTCGTGCCCTGGGGTGGGACGGCCAGTTGATCCCAGACGTCGAGGTCCTCGGTGCGCGCTTCGCCGCCGTGGCCCGGATCCGGCGCGACGTCCACGAGTGGCGCAGCCACCACGGCTGGGGGCCGGAGCTCAACCCGACCTGGTTCCGGTCCTGGTCCGAGCCCTGCATGCACGATCACGTGCCGGTGGCCGCGGTCGACCTGCTCGGGCTCCTGGTGCCGGTGTCGCGTGCCCGCCACGCCTTGCACGCGTGCGGGACGCTGCTGACGCTGGCCCCCTGCGCCGTCGTGTTGCCCCCGGACACCGCGTACAAGCCGTTGCGGATGCTGGAGCTGGACTACTACGGCGTCGGTGTGGTCAACGCCGGCTTCGAGGGGCCGGCCGAGCTGGTGGTCGCGCCGGAGGACCGGACCGCGGAGTTCGGGTCGTCCATGTTCGGCCGCTGGTTACTCGAAGTCCTGTACTCGCGGATCCTCGAACTCCCCCAACTCACGGAGAACGCCTGACGCCCCGCGGCTCGGAACGTCAGGCGCTTTCTCTTCCGCCGCTCGTGGAAAAGCCGTCCCGAGCGCACCGAGACGTAACTCGGGTTCAGGCGAGGACGTACTCGTGCCAGTTGAGGTTCTCCGGGTTCCAGCGCATGCCGCGGCTCTCCTTGAGCGCGCGCAAAGCCTGCATCGTGTGCGGCCAGCGGCGGATCACGTTCGCCAGCGCGACCGGGGTCATCAGGTCGGCGGTGCGCCGGTGATCACCGGGGCCGAGCAGCGCGATGCCGCCGGGCGTGGAGATGATGTCGGTCAGCGGGGCCTGGCCGGACAGCGCGGCCTGCTCGACGCTGAGGATGCTTTGCGGTTGCAGTTCGGTCGGCCAGTTGTTGCGGTCGATGTCGGCGGCGACCGGCTGTTCGCAGCTGCCGCATCGGCATTGGACCTCGCTGGCCCAGCCGTGCTGCTTCCATGACCACACCGCGGCACCGCCGGTGTCCAGATCGGACAGCGCGGCGACGTGCGGCCAGGCCCCGACGACGGCGCTGAGCATCGTCTTCTTCGACGGTCTCGGGTTCCGGCCGGGCCCGTCGAAGGACCAGGTGCCTTCCTCGTCGCGGTGCACCCGCACCAGCGGGGCACGCATCGCCAGGACGTCGGTGTCGACGTTCACTTCGGATTCCGGTGGCGTCTTGAGCTTCCAGTCCGTGTTCATCGCGGGCATAGTCGACCGCCGCGGACCGCGATCTCAAGCTCCGCCACCCGAACGTGTAGTCATCCCGGTGCGGCAGGTGATCCCGACGACGCCGCCGTGTCCGCGGCTCGAGGTCCGAGGGTGCCTTCGGGTGCCGTGGCGCCGAAAAGCGCGCACGACCCTGGCCAGGCCAAACCGTCACTGCGCGGCGGGGACCGAGGCGATGAGGTTCCGGATGCCGTCGGCGTCGAGGAGGTCGGCCGGGCGGAGCGTGTAGTCGTGGCGGACGTAGTGGAATGCCGCGCGGACCTTCGACAGCGGCGTTCCGGACAGTTCCGCCCAGGCCAGCCGGTACGCCGCGAGCTGCACCGACAGCGCCGGGACCTGGTCGCCTCCCGGCACCGCGCCGGTTTTCCAGTCGAGGACCGTCCAGCCTCCGTCGGCGTCGGCGAACACCGCGTCCATCCGGCCGCGCAGCACCACGCCTTCGACCTGTGTCTCGAACGGCACCTCGACGCGGTGCGGCGTGCGGTCGGCCCAGGCTCCGGAGAGGAACGCCCGCTGCAGCTCGGCCAGGTCCTCGTGCACCGGCGCGGATTCGTCGGCTGCGCCGGGAAGTTCGTCGAAGTCCAGCAGGGCGGTCGAGGTGAACCGGTGCTCCAGCCAGGCGTGGAACGCGGTGCCGCGGCGGGTCATCGGGTTCGGCGGGAATGGCAGCGGTCGGCGCAGCCGCCGGGCAAGGCTGTCGGAATCACCGGCGAGTTCGACGAGTTGGCTCACCGACAGGTGGTCCGGCAGCCGCACCTGCTCCCGCCGCTGCGCCGCCGCCGCGCGCTCGGCCAGCAGCACGTCGACGTCCCGCGACCACCCGTCCTCGTCGTCCTCCTCCGGCCCCGCATCATCCACAGTGGACATCGCGGCCCGCACGAGCCCCGCGCCTTCTGCCACCGCCGCGCGGCGCGGACCCAGCGGGTCCACCGGCCACTCCGCGCACCGCACGGCGTCGGCGAGCGGGTTCGTCGCGTCCTCGTCGGGTTCCGGCGTCCACAGGTCGATGTCCCCGGTCCCGGACCCGCGGAGCACCTCGGCCAGCTGCCGCAGGAAGCCCGACGGCCCCTTGGGCCGGTCGCCGTTCTCGCCCCACCAGTGCCCGGACAGCAGCAACGTCCGCTCCGAGCGCGTCACCGCGACGTAGAGCAGCCGCCGCTCCTCGGCGAGCCGGCGCTCCTCGAACTCCTCGTCGTGGATCCCAAGCACCTCGGTGAGTTCCTTGCGGTCGAGCCCCGTCAGCCGGTCGACGTCGAGCCGAGGCAGGTCTTGGGCGTCGCCGCGCAGTTCGGCGGGCAGTTCGGTGACCGAGCGCAGCCACGACGAGGACTTCCGCTTGCCGGGGAAGACGTCGTTGACGAGGTGCGGCACGGCGACGACCTGCCACTCCAGGCCCTTGGCCGCGTGCACGGTGAGCACTTGGACGCGGTCCTCGGCGACCTCGACCTCGCCTGGTTCCAGGCCGTCTTCGGCACGTTCGGCCGCTTCCAGGTAGTCCAGCAGCGCGGGTAGCGTGGCCGATGGGCTCGCGGTGGCGAAATCGGTGACCGCGTCAGCGAACGCGTCGAGGTGGATCCGCCCCGCGCCGACCGGCCGCGCCATGCTCTCGATGTCCAGCAGCAACGTCCGCTCGACGTCCGCGACGAGTTCCGGCAGCGGCTGGTCGAGGCGGCGCCGCAAGGTGGCGAGCTCGCCTCCGAGGCGTCGGATGCGCCGGTAGCCGTCGCCGGAATAGCGCTGCGCATCGCCGGGATCGTCGAGCGCATCCACCAGACCGGCCTGCTCCGCGTTCTCGCCCGGCAGCGCCGCGGTGACCACAGCAGAGGGATCGGCGGACTCCGGTGTTTTGAAGGCCTGCGCACCGATCTCCCGCGCGCGATCCCACAGCGCCGCGATGTCGGCCGCCCCGAGGCGCCAGCGCGAGCCGGTGAGCAGCCGCATCGCTGCCGTCCCGGCGAGCGGGTCCACCAGCAGCCGCAGTGCGCTGACCAGGTCGCGCACCTCGGGCTCGTCGAGCAGCCCGCCGAGCCCGACGACCTCGACCGGCAGACCGCGTTCCCGCAGCGCCGCCGCGATGTCGGTCATGTCGGCGCGGCGGCGCACCAGCACCGCCGCGGTCGGCGGCCGTCCCGTCTCGTCCAGCGTCGCCTGCCACTGCGCGGTGACCTGGTCGGCGACCCAGTCGCGTTCTGCCCGCACGTGTTCGCTCAGCGCCAGCCGGATATCTCCGGCCTCGGCGCCGTCCCTGGCGCGCAGCTCGTCGACTTCCAGGCCGGTTTCGCGCAGCGGCCCCGAAACCGCGTTGGCGCTATGCAGGACTTCCGCCGGGTTGCGGAAGCTCGTCAGCAGCCCGTACCGGTGCGCCGGGGCCTTTCGGCCTTCCTCGATTCGCGGGAAGTCGGTGGTGAAGCGCGGGAGGTTCGCCGCGCTCGCGCCGCGCCAGCCGTAGATGGCCTGCGCCGGGTCGCCGACCGCAGTGACCGGCAACGGGCGCTCGCGCCCGAACAGCGAGCGCAGCAGAACCCGTTGCGCGTGGCCGGTGTCCTGGTATTCGTCCAGCAGCACCGCGCCGTACCGGGCGCGTTCGCCGTCGACGACTTCGGGATGTTCGGCGGCAAGCAGCGCGGCCAGCGACATCTGGTCGGCGAAGTCCATCGCGCCTTCGCGCCGCTTGCGTTGCGCGTATTCCTCGACCAGCGGCATCAGCGCGACTCGCAAGCGTTGCGCGGCAACGACTTTCACCAAGTCCTGCGGGAGGTTCGCACGCTGCCCCTTGGCGCGCGGCGCGCTCTCGACCGCGCGGCAGATCTTTTCCGCGTGTGTGCGCAGGTCGTCCGGGCTCACCAGGTGTTCGGCGAGCTCGCCGGCCAGCGACAGCAGGTAACCGGTCACAGTGGACGGAACCTTGTCGGTGTCGATGTCCTCGGTCCAGGTCGCGACGACGTTGTGCGCGAGCTGCCAGGACGCCGTCTCAGTCAGCAGTCGCGCACCAGGCTCGACCGGTACCCGCAGGCCGTGCTCGCCGACGAGCCGCCCCGCGTAGGCGTGGTAGGTAAGCACCGTGGGCTCCTCGGTGAGCACCGCGGAGCGCAGCTGCCCACTGGGATCGACCTCGTCGAGCAGCCCGGACCCGCCGAGGCGGCGCAGCCGGGCGCGCACCCGGTCGGCGAGTTGCCGCGCGGCCTTGCGGGTGAACGTCAGGCCGAGGATGCGCTCGGGCGTCACCAGCTGGTTGGCGACCAGCCAGACCACGCGGGCGGCCATCGTCTCCGTCTTCCCAGCGCCCGCACCGGCCACGACCAGCGCCGGTTCGGCGGGCGCGGCGATCACGGCGGCCTGCTCGGGGGTCGGCGGGTGCAGCCCGAGCGCCTGCGCGATCCGGTGTGGACTGATTTCCGGCCTACCAGCGGCGGTAGCCGCTTGTGGTGTGGGGCTCAGCTCGCACCGCCGCAGGTTCTCAGAGGTCGCCTCGGGAGGACAGCCTCGACGTGGGGAATTGGCATTCATGAGTCGGCGATCCCGGACGGAGGCGGCGTCCGCAACTCCCAGGGGGCCGCTACCCGCACCGCTACGGGAACCATTTGAAGCACTCTCGGAGTCACTGCGCGACCTGTCTTCCGGCCGGGTGGACCGGGCAGCAGGTGCGGGCCGGACAACGATCGCAGTCGGAGTTCTCGCTGGCCACGTAGGCAGGTCCGAGGCTCGAAGCGGCGGCGGTGTGCACCACGTCGAGCCACACCTCGATCCGCTCGGCGTCCAGCGCCTGCTGGGCGCGTTCGGTGGCCGCGCCCTTGCGGTCCGACTTCGCGACGTACAGCAGCCGCGCCCCGCCGGGTTCCTCGTCCGCGCCGAACGCGCCCAGCGCGGCGGCCAGCTGGTACACCGCCAGCTGCGGGTGCTCCTCCGCATCGCCCTTGCTGACCGGTGTCTTCCCGGTCTTGACGTCGACCACCACCGGGCGGCCGTCGGCATCAACCTCCAGCCGGTCCACGCGTCCGCGCAGTCGCAGCCACGGCCCGCCCTCCCGGCCCGGGACCGTGACGTCCAGGTCCTTCTCCACCCCGACCTGCGTGAGTTCGGCCCGCGACTGGACCAGCCAGGTCAGGAACGCCTCGAGCATGCCCTCCACGCGCTTGCGCTCCTTGCGGGAGAACCATGGCGCACCGGCGTCCACGGATTCCCAGGCGTCGTCCAGGGCCTTGTGCAGCTGGTCGGTGTCCGCGCCGTCGGCGGCGGCCTGCACGAGCGCGTGCACGAGGGTGCCGGTGACGGAGGCGAGTTCGGCCGTGTCCTGGCCGCCGTGCCGCTCGACCATCCAGCGCAGCGGACACTTCGCCAAAATGTCCACAGTGGACGGCGACACCTTGACCGGATCGTCACCGGTCACCAGCGGCGTTGAGCTGGAGCTCGCCGGCAACCCGTACCAGGCCTCCGGGCTGGCACCCGGAACCCCGGCGTTGGCCAGCCGCGCGAGCTGCGCCGCCGCCCGCTGCCGCCGCCGCGGCTGCGTATCCGCGTCGCACACCACCCGCCGCAGCTCGCCGACCAGATCCCCGAGCGCCAAGCCGCGTTCCGGGCGCGCGATCGGCCGCTCCACCGCATCGGGGTCGCTGACCACGCCTTCCAGCTCGTCCAGGAACCGCGAAGGCTGCTCGTCCTCCCCCCGCACCGCGCTGACCAGCAGGTTACGCCGCGCCCGGCTCGCCGCGACGAGCAGCAGCCGCCGCTCCTCGGCCACCAGCGGCGCGGTGGCCGACACGCGCTCGGCGTCCACCCCGGACAGCACGTCGACCAGCCGCTCCACGCCGAGTAGCGATCCGCGCAGCCGCAGGTCGGGCCAAATGCCTTCCTGCACACCGGGAATCGCCACGACCTCCCACTCCCGGCCGCTGGCGGCATGCGCCGTCAGCACCGACACGGAGTTGTCCCGGGGGGCTGTGGGCGCCAGCGAGCTACCCGCGATCTGCTGGCTGGTCAGGTAATCCGCGAAACTGGCGACGTCCGCACCCGGCAACCTGTCGACGTACTGGGCGGCCGCGTCGAACAGCGACACCACGGCGTCGAGATCGCGGTCGGCCTGCACCCCGACCGCGCCGTGCCGCTCGGACTGCGACACCCAGCGCTTCTCCAGACCGCTGGCCTTCCACACCCGCCACAGCGTTTCTTCCACGGTGTGCCCGGCGGCGACGGAGTCGGCCGCGGTGCGCAGCAGCGCCGCGAGGCGGCGAGCGGGCGCGGCTGCGGAATCCTCGAGAGCAGCGAGGCGATCGCCGTCCTGCAGCACCTCCACCAGCAGCTCGCCGCTCGCCCGGCTCCCGCCTGCGGCGAGCTCCAGTCGGCGCAGCCCCCGGCGAAGCCGCCGCAGTGCGAGCGGATCGGCGCCGCCGAGCGACGAGGCGAGCAGCTGGGCGGCAGCGTCCGCGTCGAGCGCCTGCGGGCGCGCAGCGCAGCGCAGCAGTGTCAGCAGCGGCCGGACGGCATTGCGCTGCGCTAGCGGAAGGTCGTCGACCGGCAGCGCGATGGGCACACCGGCGGCCAGCAACGCACGGCGAAGCACCGGAAGCGACAGGCCGGTCGACCGGACCACGACCGCCATTTCCGACCAGGCGATCTCGTCGAGGAGGTGGGCTCGGCGGAGCTGATCCGCCACCCACGCGGCCTCCTGCGCTTCGGTGGCCAGCAGGCGCACCTGGACCGAACCACCTCGCCCGTTCTCGGGCTCGATCAGCTCGCGCTGTGGGCCCGACCCCGGCAGCCGCGAGGTCAGCCGCTGCACCGCCTCCCGGACCGCCTTGGACATGCGGTGGTCGACGGTGAGGACCTCGGTGTTCGTGCCGTCCGGGTCGGCGTCCAGCAGGCAACGCGGGTCGGCGCCGCGGAAGGAGTACACGGCCTGGTCGGGGTCGCCGGCCAGCACGAACTCGGTGGCCGTGTCCCCGAGCCGCCGTAGAAGCCAGTACTGCTGCGGGTCCAGGTGCTGAGCGTCGTCGACGAGCACGAAGCGCACCCGGTCCTGCTCGGCCGCCAGCAGCCCAGGATCGGTGTCGAACGCCAGCAGCGCCGAGCCGACCAGCTCCGCGGCGTCCAGTGCCGGGGCTTGCGAACCGCCCGCCCCGCGCAGCAGCGTGACCTGCTCGTACTGCCGCGCGAACCCACCGGCGGCGATCCATTCCGGACGGTTGTGCCTACGGCCGATGTTGACTAGCTGCTCGGGCCCGACGCCGCGTTCCGCAGCGCGCAGCAGCAGGTCCCGCAGTTCCTCGGCGAAGCCGGGCACGGTCAACGCCGGTCGCAGCGTCTCCGGCCAGCCCTGCGCACCGGTCTCGACATCTCCGGCCAGCAGGTCTCGCACGAGCGCGTCCTGGTCCGGGCCGTTGAGCAGCTGCGGGGGCGGTAGCTGGTCGCGCACCGCCTGCAACCGCAAGACCGCGAAGGCGTACGAGTGGACGGTCCGGACCAGCGGTTCGGGCGCGGTGCGCAGTTCTTCCGAAGAACCGGTGAGCAACCTGGTGATCTCGGTGCGCATCCAGGCCGCAGCGCGCCGACTCCCGGTCAGGACCAGGACGTTTTCCGGCGACACCTCGTGGTTGCGGATGCGGTCGGCGGCCAGCTGCGCGATCAGCGTGCTCTTGCCAGTGCCTGGTCCACCGAGGATCCGGAGGAGGCCGTAGCGATGCGCCAACGCCCGCTGCCCGGCTGCGTCCCAGTTCGTCCGCCGACGGGCGGTTTCAGCTCGGCGAACGAGGACGGGCGTGGTCGGAGATGGCACGCATCGATGGAATCACGCGCCGACGACAAGGTCGCGCAGGGCTCGCGGATAGCTCCCGCTCAACGGGAATTTAACGGAACCTTTTGGTGGTACAAACCAATTCTTCCCTCTGGCAACGTGATGATCGTCACAGTGCCTTTCGGCTATGAACAGCGGAATCGCGCCTCGGGCGCGATCGAACCCCGGACAACACCAACCTTATGGAGGAACCGTGAGCAAGGTCGGCAAAAGCCTGCTCGGCTGCGCCGCGGTCGCCGGTGCGTTGACCATCGGCGCGGTGCCCGCACTCAGCGCGCAGACCTCGGCCTCGAACACCACAGCCTCACCGGTCACCGCGTCCCCATACCTCTACAACGGCTGGGGCAACCCGCCCAAGCCCGGCGGGGTGATGAGCGCCACCGGCATCAAGGACTTCACCCTGGCCTTCATCCTCTCCGACGGCAGTTGCAACCCGGCCTGGGACGGTACCCGCCCACTGGACGCAGAGAAGGCCGTCATCGACGAGATCCGCGCAGGCGGCGGCGACGTCGTCCCGTCAATCGGCGGCTGGGCCGGCAACAAGCTCGGCGAGTTATGCAAGGACCCGCAGTCGCTGGCCAGCGCCTACCAGAAGGTCATCGACGCCCACGGGCTCAAGGCCATCGACATCGACATCGAGGCCAGCGAGTTCGAGACCCCGGGTGTGCAGGACCGGGTGCTGGAGGCGCTGAAGATCGCCAAGAAGGCCAACCCGGGCCTGCAGACCGTGGTCACCTTCCCGACGCTGAACACCGGTCCGAACGACGTGGGCAAGCGGATGATCAGCAGGGCCAACGAGATCGGCTCGAACGTCGACGTGTGGACGCAGATGCCGTTCAACTTCGGCGGTTCGGACATGGCGGCCGACACGATCAAAGCCACCGAAGGCCTGAAGGCGGTGCTCAAGAGCACCTTCGGCTACAGCGACGCGGAGGCCTACGCGCACGCGGGCATCTCGTCGATGAACGGCAAGACCGACGCCGGCGAGACCGTCGATCAGGCCGCGTTTGAGAAGATGGCCGACTACGCCAAGGAGAAGGGCCTCGGCCGCTTCACCTTCTGGTCGCTCAACCGGGACCGCCCGTGCGACGGGGGCGGCGCGGACGCCTGCAGCGGCATCGACCAGCAGCCGTGGGAGTTCACCAAGATCGTGGCGGGCTTCCAGCGCTGATCGTCGCCGAGGATCGAACGTTCTCGCTGGTCAGGGCCCGCGAGTGCTGCTGGGGCCATGGCGGGCGCAACGCACTCGTGGTCTACCTGCACAAACGCCGTTTTCGCCGGGCCGACGCGGCCCGTCGGCGCACCCCTGCGGCTGGAGTACCTTCGGGCAAGTGGACGAGGAGACTGTGGAGCAGGTGCGGGCCGTGGTGGCGTCGATCCCGCCCGGATCGGTGCTGTCCTACGGCGACGTGGCCGAGCTCGCGGGCCTGCGCTCGGCGCGACTGGTGGGCCGCATCCTCGCCGAGGACGGCGGCGATCTGCCGTGGCATCGCGTCCTGCGCTCCAACGGCACGGTCGCCGACCACCTGCGCCGCCGCCAACTGGAACTCCTGCGAGCCGAAGGCGTTCTCGCCGACGGAGCCCGCATCGACATGTGCCACTACCGCTGGGGCGCCTGACCCCGAACCGCAAGCACACAACTGTCCTTTTTGGACAAACTACTTCCCCTTGCGCTTCGGCAATTCGTCGGCCACCAACCGCACCAGGGAGGCAGTGCGGGCGCGGTCCGGCATGGCGTACGGCAGGCCCGCGGCGTCGATCGGCGCTGCCGTGACTGGTCCGACGCAGGCGATGAACACCCTGCTGCGCAACGCTTCTCGGAAAGACTCGCCCCGCCCGGTGCGATCCGCACGTGCCAGCAGGTTCGTCGCGGCCGGAGCGCTGGTGAACGGCAGCGCATCCACGTCGCCCCGCACCACCGCGTCGATCAACCGGTCCAGCGCGGGCAGGTCCACCGGATCCGTCCACCGGTATACGGTCACCGGCACCACCTCGGCACCGGCCGCCCGCAAGGCCTCGCGGAACCGCAACATCGGATCGCCGTGCACCTGGAGCACGACCCGCTTCCCGCTGAGATCGCGTGCCAGCAAGTGCTCCAAGACCGCGGCCGACTCCTCCGACTGCGAGGTCCACGACTCCATTAAACCGGCGCCGCGAACCGCGCCCCGCGCCTTCGCACCACGCGCCAGGACCTCGGCCGAGCGCAGATGCGCCAACAACCGGTCGCCGACGCCGTTGGCTTGCGCCGCCTCGAACCAGCCCCGGAACCCGACTCCGGTGACCGCGACGACGTGATCGACCGGCGCGGCCAGGACGTCCTCGGTCGCTGCGGCCAACTCGCCATCCTCGGGCAACGGCACCGTGTGCATCGCCGCCGCGAAGAGCACGCGGGCACCGCGCCGGGTGAACAACGCCCCGATCTCAGCGGCCTTGCGCTCCGCCGTCACGCCGACGGTGAAGCCGCTCAACAATCCCTGCACGCCCCAATCCTCACACAGCGCGAGAAGAGCAGGGGTTCAGAGAACTTCGAGAACCATCTGGGACGCGCGCTCGAGCCCGGTGAGGGTCTGCGAGGACGCGCGAGGGTGCAGGGCGTGCACCGCGAGCCGGAACAGCAGGGCCCGCAAAAGCGCCTGCGGCCAATCGGCGAGGTGCGACCAGCGCTCCACTATGGCCGGGTCGGCACCACCCCACGCCAAAGCGTCGATCACCACCACCGCCGCGGCCCACTCCGCCGACCGCCAGTACGGGTTGAAATCGATGATGCCGGGCGACGCGTCCTCTGTGAACAGCACGTTGCCGAACAGGTCCCCGTGCACCACCTGCGGCCGCAGCTGGACCTCCCGCCGGGACCCGGCGAGCACGTCGTAGAGCCGGCCGCCCTTCTCCTGTGGCAGCACGTATTCCTCTTCGCCCCAGGCCATCCGATCGGCCAAGGCGTAGATGTCCTGGCGCGCCTGCAGGAACCTCGGCCGGGCCAGGAACCGGCTCGCCGAGTGCAGCCGCAGCGACATGGCCACCACGTCGTCGTGCCGGGGCTCCGCCTGCCCGGCGAGGTTCCGGCTGGCCGACCAGCCGGACACCACCCAGCGCCCGTCGGTGGACCGCACCGGGCGGGACACCCGCACCTCGTCGGGCTCCAGCAGGTCCAGCGTCTGCGCCACCCATGCGGCCTCGGCCGTGTTGACGGCGGGCTTGAGTACGATCTCGCCGCACCGCCAGGCAACCGCACCGTCCAGCGGCTCGGGTTCTTCGACGCGCGCGCCGAATGCCGCGCGCACGTGCGGCGGTGGCGGCTCCGGCGTATGACTCACGGGCGAGACGCTACCTCGATGATTGCGCTTTCCGCAGCAGGCCACTCCGTGCGCCGCGAACACGACATGCCGACGTACCACGGGCCGGTGGGCGGATACACCGTCCACCGGCCCTCGAAAACCGATCAACGACCGGAGATCAGTACGTCGGCAGGCTGGGATCGACCTGGTTGGCCCAGCCCAGGACGCCGCCGCCGACATGCACCGCGTCGGCGAAGCCCGCCCGGTGCAGCGCCGCCAGCGCCTCCGCGGAACGGCCACCGGACTTGCAGTGCAGGACGATCTTGCGGTCCTGCGGCAACTCGGCCAGTGCCTCGCCGGAGAGGATGCGGTCCTTCGGGATCAGCTTCGAGCCCTCGATCTTGACGATCTCGTACTCGTGCGGCTCCCGGACGTCGATGAGCTCGAACTTCTCGCCCCGGTCGAACATCTCCTTCAGCTCGCGCGGGGTGATCGTGCTGTTCACCGCCGCCTGCTGGGCTTCGTCTGACACCACGCCGCAGAACGCCTCGTAGTCGATCAGCTCGGTGATCGGCGTCGGGTTTGGGTCCTTGCGGATCTTGACCGTGCGGTAGGTCATCTCCAGCGCGTCGTAAATCATCAGGCGGCCAAGCAGGGTCTCCCCGATGCCGGTGATCAGCTTGATGGCCTCGTTGACCATGATCGAACCGATCGACGCGCACAGCACACCCAGGACGCCGCCCTCGGCGCAGGACGGCACCATGCCGGGCGGCGGCGGCTCCGGGTACAGGTCGCGGTAGTTCGGCCCGTGCTGGTCCCAGAAGACGCTGGCCTGGCCCTCGAAGCGGAAGATCGAGCCCCACACGTACGGCTTGCCGAGCAGCACGGCGGCGTCGTTCACCAGGTACCGGGTGGCGAAGTTGTCCGTGCCGTCCAGGATCAGGTCGTAGTCGCGGAAGATGTCGAGCGCGTTCTCCGAGGTCAGGTGCGTCTGGTGCAGGTTGACCTTGACGAACGGGTTGACCTCGGCGATGGAGTCGCGGGCCGATTCCGCCTTGGGCCGCCCGAGATCGGACTGGCCGTGGATGACCTGGCGGTGCAGGTTGGACTCGTCGACCTCGTCGAACTCCACGATGCCGAGCGTGCCCACCCCGGCCGCGGCCAGGTACAGCAATGCCGGGCTGCCAAGCCCACCCGCGCCGACCACCAGCACCTTGGCGTTCTTCAGCCGCTTCTGCCCCTCCATCCCGACATCCGGGATGATCAGGTGGCGGCTGTAGCGCGCGACCTCTTCCTTGGTCAGCTCCGACGCCGGTTCGACCAGCGGCGGCAGCGACGATGCGCCGGACATTCCCAGCTCCTCCTCAATGGTCGGTGCCGGCTGCGCTCGGAGCGTGGCAGCGGCACCTCAAGCGTCCCCGGAGGACACCCGAACGGGACCTCACGGAATCTGCAACGCAAGACTCCCCGATGGACTTCCGCAACCCAAACTACTCCCACGATCCGGGACGAACAGGCGCCTCGACCGCGGGATCACGAGCCGCCGGCACCGGCCGTGGGGAACGGCCAGGCGTTGTACTTGCAGACGAAGCCGTCGGCCGGGATCTCCGTCCCCTGGTCGGCGATCTTGTTCAGCTCGTGCAGTTCGTTGTTCGACACGCTGAAGGACTGCTGCATCATCACCGGCGCCAGCCCGCCCTGAGAGGGGCAGCCGACGTGCCTGTTGCCGAAGACGTGCCCGACCTCGTGGTTGATCGCGTAGCGCTGGTAGTTGCCGATGTCACCTTCGAACGACACCGCGCCGCGAACCCAGCGGGCCCCGTTGAGGTAGACCATGTCGCCCTTGCGGCACGAGCTGTCGTAGGGCACGCCGTTGCGGTAGTCGCAGGCTTCGCGGGCGGTCTGCTGGCTGACCAGGATGACCCGGAAGTCCGGGCGCGGGCCGCTGGCGTCCACCCGCTGCAACGAGATCCCGCCGGCCTGCGGGTTCGTCCAGCTGCGCGGATCGGACAGCGTGGCCTGCACGAGGTTGCCGAACTCGGTGTTCGGGTTTCCGATTTGGGCCTCGATCCCGACCTCGACCTCGACGGTGTACCGGTACAGCTGGCCGGAGCCGATCACCGGGGAGGTGCCGGGCAGCACCTGGTAGGTGCGCGCGCCGGTCTCCGGGATCTGCCCGCCGGGCGGCAGGTCGGCGGAGAAAAGCGAGGGCCCGAAGGTCTGCCCGGGCGGCGCCTCGGTGACGATCGGCTCCTCCGGGGCGTCGGAGGTGATCGGGTCGAGGAGTCCGCTGGCCGAGCTGCGTTCGGAGGGGCGGAGAGTCTGGAAGACTGCGAGTGCGCTGACCACGATCAGCAGCGGCACCGCGTAGATCCGCCAGCCGTAGCGGTAGTGCGCCCCCCGGCGGCGGCGCGGCCGGGGCTTGACGTCCTCGTCGGGTTCTGCAGCGTCGTCGACGTGCTCGGACTCCGGCGACTCGGAGACGGGGTGCCACGACGCGGCCAGCGGCTCGCCTCGGCGGCGATCTCCGGAGCCTGCGTGGACACTCGTCCGCCCCGCCGGTCGGCGGTCGGACGCGGACGCACGAGATCGCTGCGGCGGGCGGTTCACGCCCTAAGCGTGCCACAGGGCCCATGGCACCCTAGACCACCACTGGCCACTCCGGGTGACCGAAGCACCGAGGACCACACGAAGTGACGCAGACTGGTCACTACCAGGAGTCGGCCTGGACCAGTCCGAGCAGCGCCCGGGCGACCATCCGTGGCCTCTCCATCTGGGCAACGTGCCCCGTTCGGGGCAGCACGAGCAGTCGGCCACGCGGCAGCAGCGTCGCGGTGCGCGGCGCCTTGCGGACCGTCACCACCCGGTCTTCGCTGCCCCACACGACCAGGGACGGCGCGGCGATCTCGGGAAGCCGGCGCCACAGCGAGCGCGCGGGCGGGACAAGCCACGAACGTAGCAACTCCGTCGTGGTCCGCCCCAGCGCCGGACCGGACCACGGCAGCCGGCTGCGTTCCTCGAACTCCGCGACCGCCTCCGCGAGCCGGTGCGGCGGCACCGCGTCCGGCTCGGCGAAGCACAACCGAAGCAGCTGTTCGGTCCGGGCGGCCGGCGTCACCGCCGCCAGCCCCCGCCGTGTGCGGGCCCCGAGGACCGGCACCATGGCCACCGCGATCCGCGGGTCGGAAAGCCGCCGCGGGTCCAGCCGCAGGTCCGGCATGGCGGGCGAGATCAGCGTCAGGGACGCGACCAGGTCGGGGCGCAGCGCCGCCACCTCGATGGCCACTGCGGCGCCGAAGGAGTTCCCGGACAGGTGCACCGGCGCGGCACCGACCTGTTCCAGGACGCGGATCACCACGTCGGCGTTGGCCTGCCGGGTGAAGCCGAACCCGGGCGGCGGCTCGGAACGCCCGAAGCCCGGCAGGTCCAGGGCGATGCTGCGCAGGTGCCCGGCGAGCAGCCCGGCCAGATCGGTCCAATTCGTCGACGACCCGGCCAGCCCGTGCAGGTGCACGGCGGTCGCGGCCTTCCGCGACGGCCCCGGCGTCTCCCGCAGGTGCAGGCGCATCGGACCCCAGCGAGTGTCCAGTTCGACGTGCCGGCCGGGCGCTGGCTTCGCGGCCAGGTCGATCGGCGGGATGCCGTCCGCCACCAGCGGCACCCTCGTCAGGTCGTATCGGTCTGGCAGGGCTCGCCGGTGCGGCCAAGCAGCAGGTGTCGTCGTGGTCACACCTACAGCATGGCGGTCCGCGCGAGCCCGGATTTCGCGACCTACCTCTACCGGCGAGTAGAGTCAGGCCCCACTGGGTGGCCGGAAGGCCGCCGAGCGAGTGGAAGGAATTGGGTGGAGGCGAGGATGACCGAGACCGCGCAGCCGAGCCGAGGCGTCCGGTTGCCCCGTGACGCACGCCGCGCACAGCTGCTCGAAGCGGCTCAGTACGTTTTCGTGCACAACGGCTACCACGCGGCGGCGATGGACGACATCGCGGAGCGCGCGGGGGTCAGCAAGCCGGTCCTCTACCAGCACTTCCCGGGCAAGCTGGAGCTGTACCTCGCGCTGCTGGAGACGCACGGGAACGAGCTGGTGCGCCGGGTCCGCGAAGCAATCGAGTCCACCCCGGACAACAAGCTGCGGGTGCGGGCCGCGATCGGTGCGCTGTACGAGTTCGTGGCCGGCGGGGGGCAGGCGTTCCGGCTGGTCTTCGAATCGGACCTGCGCGGCGAACCGGCTGTGGAGAAGGCGGTGGAGGGCGCCCTGTCCGGGTGCATCGACGCGATCACCGAGGCGGTCACGGCGGACGCGGGGCTGGACGCGGAGCGGGCGCGGCTGCTGGCGGTGGGCCTGGTCGGCCTCAGCCAGGTGACCGCGCGGTACTGGCTGGACGCGCGGGAGACGATCTCCCGCGACGAAGCGGTGAGCCTGATGTCCACCCTCGCCTGGAAGGGTCTGGCGGGCTTCCCCCTGCAGAACCCCTGACCCCGGCGGGCCGCGCAACCGGCACCGCCGCGGGTTCTGGAGCGGTCCTCTCGCTAGGACAACCGGACGCCGCGTATTGGTATCGGTGACCTCATCGGACCGCTCCAGCGGCGGCATGTGCCCCGCCCCGCGTAGATCAGCGGCTTGGCCCCTGGTAAGCGGTCGGACAGCCCGGACTGCACGACCGTCGGGATGGACCGCATCGCCGCGAGCGCGCCGTGCCGTTCATGCCCGGCCAACGCCTGCCGGGTGCTGCTCGGCAAGGGCCATGATCATCATGCCGCCTATCGAGTGCCCGGCGAACACCACCGGCCCCTCCGAAAACGAAGACGACGGTGCCGCTTCCGGATCACCGGCACCGGTTGCCCGCCCTCCCCGAACCCCACAGACCTGGACTGACCGCCGGTCAGGTGACGCGTGAGGGACACCCTCGGCCGAGGGTGTCCCTCACGCGGAAAGAACCAGGTTAACTGACGCCGAAGCCGACGCGCGGCAACGCCGCCGGGCCGATCTCGACGTAGGCGACCTTGGTGGATGGGATGATGATGCGACGCCCCTTCTCATCGGTCAGCGCAAGCACGCCGTCAGCGTTCTTCAGCGCGTCGGCGACCAGCGACTCGACCTCTTCCTGGGACTGTCCGCTGACGACCGTCAGCTCGCGCGGGCTGTCCACGACGCCGATCTTGACCTCCACGCCGAACCTCCGTTTGCACTCGTATCCAATGGGATGCGGCAAGGCTATCCCAGGTCCCGTCGCGTTCGGGCAACGAAGCCCGGCGAGCAGATGTTCCGCTGCGGATCCAGCGCGCACCTCCGAACGAGGTCAGCCCCGAGGGCCGGCAGTTCTAGCGCATGTCCCAGAACCTGGTCTTGCCTTCGAAGCGGCGTAGCCGCTCAGCCCACCTGCGCGAACGGCACCGCCGCGGGTTCTCAGATGGCGTCTGGCGAGGACAGCCCCGAAGCCGCGTACTCCTCCGGCTGGTCTCCGGGAATCCCCGGAGACCAGACGGCGTCCGCGGTTCCGCCACCCGCACGGCCACGCAAGGCGGGCCTGGAAGTGGGGTTCGTCAGCCCAGACCGAGCCGAGCCATCCGCTTGGTGTGGTTGTTCTGCAGCCGCCGGAACATCGCCGCTATTCCCGTGAGGTCTCCGGATCCTTTGATGATCAGCTCTGCCAGCGCGTCGCGCTCCGCGACCACCCGCTGCGCCTGCGTCATGGCCTCGCCCAGCAGCCGCCGCCCCCACAGGGTCAGCTTGTCGCGCAGCTTGCGGTTCTTCGCGCAGGCCGCCTGCACCTCGCGCTCGGCGAACGCCGAGTGACCGGTGTCGGCGAGCACCGTCAGCACCAGCCCCCGCGAGGTCGAGTCCAGCCACTCCGCGACCTCACGGTAGAAATCGGCCGCCAAGCCATCCCCGACGTAGGCCTTGACCAGTGATTCCAACCACGAATGCGGCGCGGTCGACTCGTTGAACGCCGCGAACGGCGCCGCGAACGGCTGCATCACCTCGTCGATCGCCACGCCACGCCCGGCCAGGTGCTCTTCGAGCAGCCGGTAGTGGCCGATCTCCGCGGCGGCCATGCTAGCCAGCGCCGCGCGGCCGGTCAGCGTGGGCGCGGTGCGCGCGTCCTCGGCAAGGCGGTCGAAGGCCGACAGCTCTCCGTAGGCCAGCGCGGCGAGCAGATCCACGACGCCTTCCTCGTAACGCTCGTCACTTTCACCGGGCAACGTGGCGCGCTGGTCAGCCTCATTCATGGCTGCGAGCCTAACCGGCGGCACGCCCGAGTAATACGCACCACGGCGAGAACGGCTGGCGACCAGGTATCCTTGGGCTCGGAGGAGCATCGGCGTCCGGCGGCGCGGTCGACGATCCGGTCGTACACCGTGGGGCTGGCTCCCCGAACGTCACGATCTGGGCGATTCGCGCCCGAGCGGGACGGCCCCCGAACCACTGCCGGCGCGAACGCGGCCCGAGCGATCCGCTCGTCGGCATTGGCGCGCATGCGACGCCAAGAAGAACGAACCAACAGCGGATAACCGCTGAGCGAATAGGGGCGCGCACCATCACGTCGGTGACCACGAGCACGAAAAGCGGCCGCGACCAGCGAGCCGCCGTGCTTGGAGGACGTCGCCACGGATCGGCCCTGACCGGGACGCGTGCGCGCAGGTACCGAGAGAGGCGATCATTCTGACGTTCACCAACAGCCAGGCCCCCGACGGCCTCGAAGATCACAGCGGGGGCGGAAGCCCCGACATCACGAACCTGGAGCACCGCGAGTCCGGTGCCCCCGAAGGCGGAGATGCCGCACCCCTGAAGGCCGGCACCGCCGTCGACCCTGACACCCCGACCTTCGCCGAGCTGGACGTGCACCCGGACATCGTTCGCGCGCTGCGCGAAGCCGGCATCGAGCGCACCTTCGCCATCCAGGAGCTGACCCTGCCGCTGGCTATGCAGGGCGAAGACCTGATCGGCCAGGCCCGCACGGGCACCGGCAAGACCCTTGGCTTCGGTGTCCCGCTGCTGCACCGCCTGCAGCTGCCCGGCGACGGCACCCCGCAGGCGCTCGTCGTGGTGCCGACCCGCGAACTGTGTTTGCAGGTCACCCGCGACCTCACCGACGCTGGCAAGCACCTGGGGGTGCGCACCGTCGCCGTCTACGGCGGCCGCCCCTACGAAGAGCAGATCTCCGTGCTGCGCAAGGGCGTCGACGTGGTCATCGGCACCCCGGGCCGCCTGCTCGACCTGGCCGAACAGCGCCACCTGGTGCTCGGCAAGGTCCGCGGGCTGGTGCTCGACGAGGCCGACGAGATGCTCGACCTCGGGTTCCTGCCAGACATCGAGCGCATCCTGCACATGGTCCCCGAGCAGCGGCAGACGATGCTGTTCTCGGCCACCATGCCGGGCCCGATCCTGACCCTGGCCCGCACGTTCATGACGCAGCCCACGCACATCCGGGCCGAGCAGGCCGACGAGAGCGCGGTGCACGAGCGCACCCGGCAGTTCATCTACCGGGCGCACGCCATGGACAAGGTCGAGCTGATCGCGAAGGCCCTCCAGGCCACCGATCGCGGCCTGGCGATGATCTTCAGCCGGACCAAGCGGACCGCCCAGAAGCTCGCCGACGAACTCACCGAGCGCGGCTTCGCGGCCGGCGCGGTGCACGGCGACCTCGGGCAGGGCGCGCGCGAGAAGGCGCTGCGCGCGTTCCGCTCCGGCAAGGTCGACATCCTGGTGGCCACCGACGTCGCGGCCCGCGGCATCGATGTCGCCGGCGTGACCCACGTGATCAACCTGCAGTGCCCGGACGACGAGAAGACCTACGTGCACCGCATCGGCCGCACCGGCCGCGCCGGGCGCGAAGGCGTCGCGATCACGCTGGTCGACTGGGACGACGAGTCCCGCTGGAAGCTGATCAGCGACACGCTCGGCCTCGACAAGCCCGAGCCTGTCGAGACCTACTCGACCTCGCCGCATCTGTTCAGCGACCTCGACATCCCGGCGGACGTCACCGGCCGGCTGCCGCTGGCCAGGCGCACCCGCGCGGGCCTGGACGCCGAACCCGAAACGCAGGGCGAAGCCAAGCGGCCCCGCCGCAACCGGCGCCGCACCCGCGGCGGAGCGGACCAGCGCACCGGCGACGCCGAAACCGGTGCCCGGCAGGACAGCGACGCCGAAACCCGGCCCGCCCGGCGGCGGCAGCGCCGCCGCACCCGCAGCGGTGCTGAAGCCGCCCCGCCGCAGGCGGAAACGCCCGCCCCAGGAGGCGAAGCCGACGCTGGCGAACGCCCCCGCCGCAGGCGCCGCAGGCGCCGCCCAGGCGAGCTGACCGGCGACATCGGCGATGCCGCGCGCAGCGGCAACGCCGAAGGCGGCGCCGCGTAGCCACGAGTCGAGACCCGTGAGCCGGATGGAGCGCGAAGCGCTCCGACGGCTCGCGGGTCGAGCTTTGAGCAGAAGCCCTGAAGCCGCGCGAACCAGCGCCGTCTGAGGATCCGCCACCCGCACCGCCACGCAAGACGAAAGCTTGTTCTTTAACCAGGTAGCACCGTGGTGGGGTCCAGGTTGATCATGGATGAAGCTATTGGTTGATCATGGCTCTTGCGACAGACGGAAGATCACAACCAAGGGCTTCGATGATGAGTGGGCACGACACCAGCCAAGCTGATGTGCTCGGGGAGCTGTCCGGGTTCCGCCAACGGTTCTACGAGTGTCTGACCGGGCGGGCGGATGCGTTGTTCGAGCTGACCGACGCGGTGCCGTGCACCGTAAGCTCGACCCGGTAACAGCCAGGGCGATCAAGGAGTGATTTTGGTCCGGCCGGAGCGGCGCACGAGAACCGACCTCGCCGTGGTGGCGTTGATCGCCGTGGCCGTGCTCGTCGGCAGTGCCGTGCTCTGGTTCAACAGCGATGCGCGCGCCACCGTTTCCGAAACGGCTGCCCAGCCGATCCCGGAACCTCCCGCAGCCACCGGGGTTCCGCCGACGCTGACCGAGGCTTGGCGCGCTACCAGCCTCGCCACCCCGATCCCGGTGGTCGCCGGGCCCGCCGTGGTCACCGGATCCGGCAACGAGGTGCTCGGCCATGACCCGCTGACCGGCCAGGTCGTCTGGCGCTACGCCCGCGACATCCCACTGTGCACGGTCGGCGCGGAGTGGGACCGCGCGATCGCGGTCTTCCGCAAGTCGGCGAACTGCAGCGAGGTCACCTCGCTGCGCGGGCCGACCGGAGTCCGCGGGCCGCAGCGCAATGCCGACGCCGAATTCGGCACGCAGCTGCTCGCCGACGGCCCCTACGTGACGGCCACCGGGCAACGCTCCTTCGAGTCCTGGCGCTCGGACCTTGTGCGCACCCAGCAGTTCGGCATGCCGCCCGCGGTGAAGAACCCAGGCAACAACCTGACCCGCCCGGAATGCACATACTCCTCGATCGGGGTCGGCGACGAGCGGATCGGGGCCGTCGAGTCCTGCCCTGGTGAGCAGGGCCGGATCACCGTCCTGAAGACCCACCCCCAGGACGACGAGAAGCCCGAGGAAATCTTCAGCGTGATCCTCGGCAGCATGTCCGCCGGGATCGTCGCGGTCAACGACAAGCACGTCGCCGTGGTTCTCCGAGACCGCTCACAGGTCGTCGTCTACAACAACAACGGCTCGGTGGTGACCACCTTCCCGGTGCGCGTCGGCACCCCCGACCTCCGGGCGAACGTGCAAGTCGAGTCGACCGTGAAGGGTCGCCGCATCTACTGGCACACCGGCGTCGACACGATCGCCCTGGACCCGAGCACCCTCACTCCACTGTGGACCGCACCGGACACGCTCGGCCCGGGCGTCGGTTTCGGCGGGAAGCTGCTGGTGCCGGTGCCGGGCGGCCTCGCGGTCCTGGATGCCGCCACCGGGCACCCCGAACGAGTGATCCCGGTGGGCCGCGGCGGCTACACCGGCCCGATCCAGCTCGCGACCGTCGGCCCGATGCTCCTGGAACAACGCGGCGACACCCTGGTCGCCCTCCGCTGAAACCCCCAGGACCAGCAGGTCTCGACGCAAATTCCTGTTTGCATCTCAGAACTCCTGGATCAAGCCCACCACCAGAACCACAGCGAGCCGATCACGACCACGAACGCGCCCAAGGCCGCCAGGCCTGCCCGCGCGTCGCGGCGGCGGTCCGCGACCGCCTGCAGTGCCAAGGCCACCAGCGACGCCACCAGCTGAGCGATCACCGCCGCCAGCCCGGGGCCTTGCTGCCCGTGGCTCGTCGCCCAGAACTGCACGGCCACCAGCCCGAGCGCGAGCAGCAGCATGCCGACCGCCAAAGCGCCGGTGAGGCCTCGGAAAGCAGCTCCGGCGCGGCTGGCTGGCTTCGGCTGGCTCAGCGCGTGACGGCGGCGCCGCTGCTGCGGAAGATCACCCGCTTCCAGCAGCCGTCGCGTGCGGGGTGGCCGCGCTCGTTGCGATGCGGGCGTGCGCATCGGCCTGTCCTCCGGTCGCATGTCGTCACTCCCCCAGCAAAGCCCAACGCGGCAGGCTCGGCGCGGCCTGCCGGCCTTCCTCGCAGTGAGCCCGGAAGTCGCACCACGAGCAATGCCGCCCGGCCCTCGTCGGGAACATCGCCTGCGGGTCGGCCCCGAGGTCGAAGGCGTCCGTCGCGGCCTGGAGCTCCCCGGCGAGCTGCTCGGCTCGATCCTGCAGCACCGCAATCGATTCCGCGGTGTGGTCCCAACCCGCAACCGTCCCGGTCGGCAGGTGGTGCAGCTCGACCCGACGACACGGCTGGCGCAGGTTCTTGCCCACTGCCAACGCGTACAGCCCGAGCGCCAGGGACTGCCGCGCATCGTCCACGCGCAGCCCGTGCCGCCCGGTCTTGTAGTCGACGACGACGAGTTCGCCGTGCCGTTCGTCGATCCGGTCCACCCGCCCTTCGGCGATGATCGATCCCATCGGCGCCGACACCCACCGCTCGACGGCGAGCGGCACGACGTCGGGCGCCAACTGCTCGATATAGGAGCCCACCCACTCCTGCGCCCGGCGCCGGTAGTCACCGGCCTGCTCCGGACTCGCGAAACCGTCGGCCTTCCAGTGCTCTCGCACCAACGCGGCAGCGCGTTCCGGGGTGCGCTGATCGGCTCGCAACTCGAAGTACGCGCGCAGCGCGTTGTGCACCACGGCGCCCAAAGTGGCGTTCGCCCAGGCACCACCGCGCGTCGGTGTCGGCCGGTCCAGGTACGTCATGCGGTACTTCCGGGGGCACTGCGCCCAGGTCGCGAGTCTGGCCGGAGTGACCCGCACCAGCTTGCTGGGAATACCTTCTAGACCGAGCTGCCCCTGCACGCCCCTACAGTACGCAGTTTTCCCGTTCCCAAGATGATCCGCCCCGTCAGCCGATGACCTTGCTGCCGCTGCACCGCGCCACCAGGCGATCCAGCGAATCGGGAGGGGTGGTTTCCTGGCCGATCCGGATCGTCTTGTTGGTGCCGTGGTAGTCGCTGCTGCCGGTGGGGATCAGGTCCAGTTCCGCGGCCAGCCCGCGCAACCGCACCCGTGTCTCCGGTTCGTGGTCGGGGTGGTCGATCTCGATCCCGGCCAGCCCGTGCTCGGTGAGCTCGGCGACGACGTCGGCGGTGACCACCGGGCCGCGCGCGGTCGCGAAGGGGTGCGCAAGCACGGTCGTACCGCCAGCCTCGGTGATCATGTCGATAGCACGGCGCACGGGAGTGTCGGTGCGTGGCAGGTAGTAGCGACCGCTACCACCGAGGAACTTGGCAAAGGCCTCGTCGACGCTGACCACCGTGCCGGCGTTGACGAGCGCGCGGGCCAGGTGCGGACGGCCGCCGGGCGAGTCCGGCGGAAGTCCCGCCATGATCTCGTCGGGGTCAACCGGGAACCCGTCCGCGGCCATGTGCCGCGCCATCTCGTGGAGACGCTCCCGCCGCTCCGCGCGCAGCCGCGACTGCTCCTGCGCGAGTGCGGCGGAGTTGGGGTCGAAGAGGTACGCCAGCAGGTGCACGGTGATGTTCCGACCGTTGCCGTCCGGGCACGCACAGGACAGCTCCGCGCCCGGTACCAGCCGGAACCGACCAGGCTCCGCGAGATCGCGCACGGCCTGCTCGGCCGCCGCCCATCCAGCGGTGGTGTCGTGATCGGTGATCGCTATCGCGTCCAAGCCAGCCGCGACCGCGGTCGCCACCAGCTCGGCCGGAGTGTCGGTCCCGTCGGACTCGTTGGAATGCGTGTGCAGGTCGATTCGCACACCCACCAGTGTGACCGATGGTTCTGAGCCAGGCCCGAGCGACACCCGACCGGTCGGCCCGGGTACGCCTGCACACCCCGGTCGACCAGCCCGTCAGAGCTTGGCGGCCTTCCTCTTGCCCACCGCGGCGCGCCGCGCCTTGAGCATCGAGAAGCGGTCCTGCTGCTGTCCCTTCTTGTCCCCGAAGACGAGCGCCGAGATCGCGTCCTCGACCTCGGTCGGGTTCGGCACGTACTCGATACGGTTGAGCGCCTGGATCTGTCCAGCCGACTCGACCACGAGCGTGCCGTACCCGAGGATGCGGCCCATCATCGTGCGGGCGAACGTCAGGTCCGTGACCTTGGTGATCGGCATCATCGCCACGTTGGTGGTGAAGATGCCGGAGGTGATCAGAAACCGCTTGTCGGTCACGACGACGCGTTCCACGTACCAGTCCAGGACCTGGTAGGCGAAGCGGATCAGGGTGATCAGCCCCGCGTACCAGAGGATGTTCTGGACCAGCCCACCGGCGCCTTCGGGCACCAGGTAGGACACCATCACCAGGCCCACGAGCAAGCCGGTCGCCTCGAAGAGGTCCCACACCAGGGTCGCCCAGTGCCGCCGAACGCGGATCACCCGGCGTTCGGTGTCCAGCAGGTACTCATCGGGATCCCTCGGAGCGAACAAGGCACCCGCCTCCCGCGGCTCGCGCTTTACTGGAAGAGGTTCTGCATGAAGGTGATGACGGCCTCAGCTGCTCCCCGCAAACTCTCCAGGATGCCGTTGATGACACCGCTGGCTTCCACTGGCGCGGAAAACAGGAAGAACAGGAGGAACGCAACCCCGGCCCACGTGAGGATTTTCTTCATGTTCACTGTGACGCACCCCGTCCAAATGCCTTTGAGTAGCGCAGGCGCCTGCTGATCCGTTGTACCGCACTCCGCCGCTTTACGGCAGCTTTGTACCGCACTTGGGTCAGTTGTTTCCGGGCAGCCCCGGATCAACTACCCTCCGTGTCGATGATGGTATCGGAAAATCCCGTGATCCGCTGCGTCGGCGCGATAATTCACGATCCTGGTGGCCGGTTGCTACTGGTCAAACGCGCACATGAACCCGGAAAGGGGAAGTGGTCCCTGCCGGGTGGCCGGGTCGAGCCCGGCGAGACCGACCATTCGGCGGTACAACGCGAAGTCCGCGAAGAAACGGGACTCTCCGTCACCATCGGCGCCCTCGTCGGCCGCATCTTCCGCCCCGCGCCGCTCGGCACCTACGAGATCCTGGATTACTCCTGTCGGAGTACTGAACAGAATCTTTCCGCTGGTGACGACGCCGCGGACGCAATCTGGGCCGATCATGCGACTTTCGCCACACTTGAGCGAAATGACGCGCTGACCGAAAGCTTGGCGGAGACCTTGCGCTCCTGGGGTAGTTTACCCCGCAACGAGTGACGGCGAAAAAATGCGATCGGGGCAATCCGTCAAAGACCCGGTCGACGGCTTGACCGAGGCACGTTCGCATGCCCGGTCCGAGCCGAACGCGAATCCCGATTCGATTCGGCTAATCCGGCCAATTCGCCCATTTCATGCAGCATGTTCCGGCCAGTTGTGACGTCGAACGCGAGCCGTTGCCAACGATCCACTCGGACGGAGTATCGTCTCCGGTTGGCTGACTCAGGGACCACCGCATCGGTGGATGACCTTCGGGAGGTGAGGGATCGTGGACAGCAGTGCCGATAGCGCGCTTCCGTGCAGTACCAACCGCATCCTCGCCGGAAGGGCCAGCCGCTAGGCACCGCCCGCCAAGCCGGCCGGGATGCGCGAGCAGCGAGCAAAGTCCGCTCAGCACGCCATCCGCGCGGCGTTCACCCGGATCTTCCACCCCCGGGGTGCTGCGCCCAGGACCCTTGGAGGTCGCCGTGCCCAACCTGCCCTCGCTCGGCCTGCGCAACCGCAACGGTCGCGGTCCGCGACCGGCCAGCCGCCCGCCCGCACCGGTTTCCGCGTACGTCGTCGACTGCGCCATCTACGTCGACGGGCACCGCGTCGAAGGCTCGTGGAACCACGTCGACGCCATCGAAGAGGTGCGGCAGCGCGGCTCCGGCTTCGTCTGGATCGGGCTGCACGAACCCACCGAGAAGCAGATCAACGGTATCGCCGACACCTTCGGCCTGCACGAGCTGTCCGTCGAGGACGCCGTGCACGCGCACCAGCGCCCGAAGCTGGAGCGCTACGACAACACGCTGTTCATGGTGCTGAAGACGGTCCGCTACACCGATACCGAGACGCGGTCGGCGACCAGCGAGATCGTCGACACCGGCGAGCTGATGGTGTTCCTCGGGCGCGACTTCGTCATCACGGTGCGGCACGGGAAGCACGCGGGGCTGGGAGTTGTGCGCAGCCAACTGGAGGCCGACCCGGAGCAGCTCGCGCTGGGACCGTCGGCGGTGCTGCACGGCGTCGCCGACCACGTGGTGGACACCTACCTGGAGGTCACCGAGGCAATCCAGGACGACATCGACGAGATCGAGGCCGAGGTCTTCGAGCCGCGCACCAAGATCGACGCCGAGCAGATCTATCTGATGAAACGCGAGGTCATGGAGCTGCGGCGGGCGGTGCTGCCGCTGACCAAGCCGATGCAGCGGCTCGCGGAGGGCTACACGCCGATGGTGGCCGACGAAGTTCGGTCCTACTTCCGCAACGTCGACGACCACCTGGCGAAGGTCGCCGAAATGGTCGGCTCCTTCGATGAGCTGCTGACCACTCTGGTGGATGCCACGCTGGCCAAGATCACGCTCCAGCAGAACACCGACATGCGCAAGATCTCGGCGTGGGTCGCGATCGTCTCGACGCCGACCATGATCGCCGGGATCTACGGCATGAACTTCACGCACATGCCCGAGCTGGATTGGACCTTCGGGTATCCGCTGGCCCTCATGGTGATGCTCAGCGCCTGCATCACCCTGTTCAAGATCTTCCGGCGGAACAAGTGGCTGTGATCGCGCGTTGTAACGATTCCGATGCCGCCAGCGATATGCCGTGCGGGGTTGCTTCGCACCCGGCCGTCAGCCGGGTGCCGTTCCACTTTTCATCGACCACCGCCCTTTCCCTTTGGGCGGCGCGAACGCGTGAGGAGGTTGTCATGCACCGTCTTCCACAGCACCAGGGGCGGATCCGGCATCGGCTCCTCACCGGTCCGGTCTTCCCGCGGCGAAGTCCCGTGACGCGCCGGGAGATCGCCGAGCAGTTGTTCCGGCACACTGCATGGGTGCAGCGAAAACCCGGCGCGATGTGGGACGCGGTTCCCGCCGCGCCGCGCGCCGTCGCGCGCTGACGCCTGCTGGGAAGCACCGCGGGCCACATCGTGAAAGCGAATCTCTTTTAGATCTTCGTTTCTTTCACGTTGGGAGGCACCGCCATGACTCGCTTGGCCGCCAACAAGCTCACCCTGCTCGTCGCGCTGATCATGGGGTGGATCGTCATCCTGTTCGTGCTCATCGCGAACCAGATCTGACTCGGAACCCCGCCGTTTCCCAACCGTCCACTTCGGCTGAATTCGGTACGCCTGGCCGGTAACCGGTTCCGGCGACACCGCCGGGTGCCGACGCCGCGACGCCGTTACAAACTCCCCAGCCAATCGTCGCGATGCTGGGAAGTGATCACAGATGTCGCTGGTCGAACGGATGATGATGTGCGGGATGGCCGTACCGCTGGCGCTGCTGTGCGCTGGGTCGCCACTTTTGGCGGCCCAGAAGCCTTCGCCGGAGCAGCGAATACTCGAACTGACCAATGCCGAACGGGCCCGTGCGGGATGCCCGGCGATGCGCCTCAACGGTGACCTGAGCGAGGCGGCTGCCGGGCACAGCGTGGACATGGCGCACCAGGACTTCTTCGGGCACAGCGGAAGCGATGGTCGCACCCCCGCGGAGCGCGCCCGATCCGCGGGATTCTCGAGCGACTACGTCGGCGAGAACATCGCTGCGGGCGGCGAAACCGCCGACGAAACGTTCCGCCAGTGGATGGAAGCGGAGCCACACCGGGACAACATCCTCGACTGCGCCTTCACCGACCTCGGCGTCGGGCACGCAGCCACCCCCCACAGCCGCTACCGCCACTACTGGACCCAGGAGCTCGGCCGCCCCTGATCCCCATCGGGTAACGACGGGTGAAGGGCACCTCCGACCGACTGGGCCGGTCAGATGTGTCCCTCACCTCGATCGGTAGGTCAGGTGAGGGTTCGGCCGGTGGCGGGGTCAAAGAGGTGGATCTTGTCCGGGTCGAACCAGACCGTGAGGGACTGGTTCTCTCGGGCCGCCGATTCGACCGAGAGGCGGGTGACGACCTGGCCCTCGTCGGTCGGGACCTCCGCGCTGCCGCTGTCGGCCGCGAGCTCGTCGAGTTCCGCCGTGCTCGCCCGTCCCCCGTGGAGGGTGAAGTACACGTACTTGTCCGAGCCCATCTCCTCCACCACGTCCACCTCGCCGGCGAACGTCGCGCCCGCCGCACGGGCGGTGTCGTCGAGCAACGCCGCGTCCTCGAAGTGCTCCGGGCGGATGCCGAGCACCAGTTCGCGCGGTGCGTCCGCCGACTCCAGCGCGGTGCGGATCCGGTCGCCCAGCGGCACGTCGCCCAGCGCGCTGTGCAGGGCGCCGTCTGCGAGCTCAACCGGGACGAAGTTCATCGCCGGCGAACCGATGAAGCCCGCGACGAACAAGTTCGCCGGGTGCTCGTAGAGGTGCTGCGGGGCGCCGACCTGCTGCACCACCCCGCCGCGCAGGACCACCACGCGGTCGCCGAGGGTCATCGCCTCGGTCTGGTCGTGCGTGACGTAGACCGTCGTGGCGCCCAGCCGCTTCTGCAGCTTCGACACCGAGGTCCGCATCTGCACCCGCAGCTTCGCGTCCAAATTGGACAGCGGCTCGTCCATCAGGAACGCCTTGGGGCTGCGGACGATCGCCCGTCCCATCGCCACCCGCTGCCGCTGCCCACCGGAGAGGTTGGCGGGCCTGCGGTCCAGGTGCTGCGATAGGTCGAGGATCTTCGCCGCCTCCTCGACCTTCGACTTCACCGTCGGCGAATCGACCTTGGCCAGCCGCAGCGGGAAAGCCATGTTCTCGAACACCGTCATGTGCGGGTACAGCGCGTAGGACTGGAACACCATCGCGATGTCGCGATCCTTGGGCGCACGCTCGTTCATCCGCTCCCCGCCGATGCGCAGCTCGCCGCCGCTGATGTCCTCCAGCCCCGCGATCATGTTCAGCGTGGTGGACTTCCCGCAGCCGGAGGGGCCGACCAGGATCACGAACTCGCCGTCCGCGATCTCCAGGTTCACCTCGTTGACCGCCAGCGCCCCGTCCGGGTATCGCTTGGTCACCTTGTCCAGCACGATCTCGGCCACTTCGGTTACCCCTTCACTGCGCCGGAGGTCAGTCCGGACACGATGCGTCGCTGGAAGAACAGCACGAACAGGATGATCGGAATGGTGATCACCACCGCGGCCGCGGAGATCGACCCCGTCGGGTCCTCGAACTGGGAGTCGCCGGTGAAGAACTTCAGCGCCACCGGCACGGTGCGGGAATTCTCCGTCGAGGTCAGCGAGATCGCGAACAGGAAGTCGTTCCAGCAGAAGATGAACACCAAGATGGCGGTGGTGAACACGCCCGGCGCGGCCAGCGGCGCGATCACCTTCGCGAAGGCCTGCCCGGGCGTGGCGCCGTCCATCTTGGCCGCCTTCTCCAGCTCCCACGGGATCTCCCGGAAGAACGCCGACAGCGTGTAGATCGCCAGCGGCAGCGAGAAGGTGATGTACGGCAGGATCAGGCCGGGCCAGGTGTCGAACAGGCCCAGCGTCCGCTCGATCTCAAACAGCGGGGACACCAGCGACACCTGCGGGAACATGGCGATCAGCAGCGACGCGCCGACCAGCAGCCGCTTGCCTGGGAAGTCCAGCCGGGCGATCGCGTAGGCGGCCATGGTGCCCAGCACCACGGCGATCGCGGTGGCGATCAGCGCGATGCCGATCGAATTCAGCAGCGCGCGGGTGAACTCGGTGGTGCGGAAGATCGCCGCGTAGTTCTCCAGGGTCCATTCGCGCGGGATCAGGTTGCCGTCCGAGAGCGTCGCCGGGCTCTTGAACGACAGCGACAGGATCCACAGCACCGGCACCAGCGCGTACACCATCACGATGATGTTGAGCAGCGCCCACTTGGTCTTCCGCGCGGGGGTCTCCGCCCCGCCGACGCCGGCCATCAACGCCTCCCCTTGTCGTCGCTACCGGGTGCGGCCGCACCGAAGAGCTTGACGAAGATCCACGCGATGAGCGCGACCGCGATGAAGATCAGCACCGACATGGTCGAGCCGATGCCGAGGTTCAGCCCCTTGATCAGGTTGTTGTAGGCGAGGACGGACACCGACGAGGTGTCCTGCGCGCCGGAGGTGAGCACCACGATGTTGTCGAAAACGCGGAACGCGTCGAGGGTGCGGAACAGCAGCGCGACGAGGATGGCCGGCTTCATCACCGGCAGCATCACCTTCACGAACCGCTGCCACGGTCCGGCGCCGTCCATCGCCGCCGCCTTGAGCAGGTCGTCGGGCACCAGCGCCAGGCCCGCCATCAGCAGCAGCGCCATGAACGGCGTCGTCTTCCAGATCTCGGCCACGATCACGATGGCCAGCGCGCTGGCGTGCTCGGTCAGCGGCGCGCCGTCCGGGGTGATCGCGTTGGCCAGGTAGCCGGTGTCCGGCGTCCAGGCGTAGCGCCAGCTGAAAGCCGCGACGACGGTGACGATGCCGTACGGGATCAGGCTGACGGTGCGCACGATGCCGCGGCCGACCAGCGCCCGGTGCATGATCAGCGCCAACCCCATGCCGAGTGCGAACTCGATCGCCACGGAGACCACGGTGACCAGCACTGTCACCCAGAACGCGCTCCACCAGTAGCCGTTGCCCAAGACCGTGATGTAGTTGTTTAGCCCGACGAACTCGCGCTGGTCCGGGTATTTCAGGTCGAAGCGCTGGAACGACAGCCACAGCGCGTAGAGGATCGGCCAGCCGGTGACGGCGATCATCACCAGCGCGGCCGGGGCGCACAGCAGCCAGCCGAGCTTGCGTTCGGCCTTCTTGCCCTCGCTGATCGCCCCCTTGCCGTCGGACACCGCTACCGGTTCCGCTTGGCTCCTCCGCACCATCACGGCATCACTCCCTTGGAGTCCAAGGCGTTCTGCACCTCGGTGCGCATCCGGTCCGCAGTCCTCTGCGGGTCGATCTCCGCGATCGGGGACAGCATGTTGGACAGCACCGTGGAGACGTTCTGCGCGGCCGGCGTCACCGATCGCACACCCGGGTCCTTGAGCGCTTCCAGGATGGTGTCCCGCATCGGGTACGCGGCGGCGACCTCGGGATCCGAGTAGACGGACTCGATCGTGGGTGGCACGCCGTCGTTGATGGCGGAGAACTTCTGGTTCTGCGGGCTGCGCAGGCACTTGGCGGCGTCGAAGGCCAGGCCCGGCTTGGTCGAATAGCTGCTGATCGCGTAGTTGGCGCCGCCGATGGTGGACTTGCTCGGCACCCCCGGCAGCAGGCCGGGCAGCCGCGCCCAGCCGACGTTGCGGGCGAGGTCGGGCTTCTTCTCCTGCATCGACGGGTAGACGAACGGCCAGTTCACCTCGAACGCGGACTGCCCGGTCTCGAACTCCTGCCGGGCGTCGTCCTCCTTCGCGTTGTTCATCGACGCGCTGGTGACGCCCGCCGTGCCGAGGTCGCGCAACGCCTGCAGCGCCCGCACCGCGCTGGCGTCGACCACCGCGCGCTTGCCGTCATCGGAGATGAGCTGCCCGCCCGCCGACTGAACGAGCGTGTTGAAGTGCACGTACAGGCCCTCGTACTGCGCGCCGGTGAACGAGATCCAGTGCGGCTTGCCCTCCTGCTTGAGCCGCTGGGCGGTCGAGATCATCTCGGCCCAGGTCTTCGGCGGCTCGGGCACCAGGTCCTTGCGGTACCAGAGCAGCTGCACGTTGGTGTTCTTCGGTGCCGCGTAGAGCTTGCCCTCCCAGGTGGCCGTTTCGAGCGGCCCATGCAGCGTGCCGCGCTCCGCCTCGGCCTTGTTCTCCCCCGTCCACTCCCGGATCCAGTTCGCCTCGGCGAACTCGCCTGTCCACGTGACGTCCAGGTAGAGGATGTCCATGCCGGTGTCCCCGGCGGCCAGTCTGCGCACCATCTGCTCCCGTTGGCCGTCGGCGTCGCGGGGCAGCTTGTGGTAGACGATCTGGTACCACCCACCTGCCTGGGCGTTGCAGCGGTCCACGTTCTGCTGCAGGTTCTCCTCGGGGGCGCTGTAGAGGTTCACAGTGTTCGCGCCGGAGACCGGTGCGCATGCGGTCAGCACGGACGCGCACACCAACGACGCGCCCAGCACTGCCGCTCTACGGGTGCGGCGAACTCTCACGGTCGGTCCTTCCAATTGCCGGTCACAGCCACGACCAAGCATTGGGGTGCCCACGCTTTGTCGCCTGCCACCACCGGCGTTGAGCCAGTGGTGGCAAGCTAAGCCTCTTGATCAGTCACGGCAAGCCTTGTTGCCAACACGTGAAAGTCGATGAAACCGGACACCCGCGATCTCCGCCGAAAGCCCCACCGCGCTGCGCCGATCGCCGCATATCGCCTGGTTGACGCGTCCTTCCGACGCGCAGGACCCCGGCAGCGCGAATTCCGGGAGAACGCAAAGCGGACCCTGGCTCCTGCTGGATCCCGGGTCCGCGTCTCGTTCGTTGGCTCACTGCGCCGGCGGCGGGCGCATGGCGAGTTTGGCGAGCAGGTCCCGGCCCTGTTCTGCGTGGCGGGGTTGGGCCAGCACGTCGTAGCGGCCCGCGACCAGTTGGCTGGCCGAGGAGAAGTCCCGGCGTCCCCGGGTGAAGGCGTAGCCGAGCACCGCGAAGAGCAGACCGAACACGATGCCCACGCCCAGGCCCACCAGCACCGGGCCGAACCAGTTGCCCTGTGGCGTGAACAGACCCAGGATCAGGCCGACGAACAGGCCGAACCAGGCTCCCGACGCCGCGCCGCCGCCAAGCACCCTGCCCCAGGTGAGCCGCCCGGTCACCCGTTCGACGAGCATCAGGTCGACGCCGACGATGGTCACCTCCTGGACCGGGAAGTCGCTGTCCGCCAGGTGGTCGACCGCGCGTTGCGCCTCTTCGTAGGTGCCGTAGGAGCCGATCGGCCAGCCGCTCGGCGGGGTGGGCAGGTTGGGTGTGCCCGGCGCCTGCCGGCCGGAGCCGGTGAACGGGTTGGACACCGCTGACACCTCCGTTGATTGCTGCCATGGCGGGGACCGCGGGGAGGCGGGCGAGCCCGATTCCGGCGTATTGTCCCCTACCCCATCAGGCTACCCCGTGGGGTTCTCCCGGAGATCATGTCCGTCCGCACGATCGCGCGCATTCGAAGTCCGGGAGGTCACTCGGCTCCTTCCCGGCGGACGACTGCGAACGTCAGCGCCGCACACCGCGCAGCGGCCAACGCCAGGACCACGAAACCCCAGGTGTAGTCGCCCGCCGAGCCGTAGATCGCGTCGGCACCATCAAAGCCCTGCGGATCCCGGTCGAGTTATCTGAGATTCCGCCACCCGCAATGCTGCACGATCAGCACCAAGATCACACCACGTACCGAAGGCCTTAAAACTCAAGCTCAGGCGAGGTCGGAGAGCTCCGCTTTGGGCGCCATCGTCCGTGGCGGCGCCTTCGGCGCGAAATCGGCACGTCGCCTGGGCCGCGGCGCGAGGACGTCGACGGTGCCGACCAGGACGATGTGGGCGTAGGCAGTGAAGCCCGTCGACAGGACGATCCAGCCCCCGCCGCTGAAGGCGTTCGGCTCGCACAGCCACAGGACGCCGACGAACACCAGCAGCGTCAGCACCGATGCACCGACGCGCGCGACGCTGCGGTAGGCCACCGCTGCGGGCCAGGTCAGCAGCGCTGCGACCAGCGCCAGCCCGAGGGGGCCGAGCCGGAATCCGGTGGTGAACAGCCAGAACTCGGCCGCCAGCAGCGCCGCCGCGATGAACGCCGAGGGCAGCCAGCGCGCCAAGCCGCGGCCGAACCGGTGCGCCAGGCGCCACCCCGACCACACGGCGAAGACCACGGTGAACAGCATCGCCAGCAGTGCGCCGGCGCCGAAGGACGTACCGGAGAAGTCGGCCACGACCAGCCAGTTCCCGGGCACTCCGCCGAACCAACCGAAGCTGTCCGCGCACGCGACATCCGAGCCGGTGCCGGATTCCGGACAGGCGACGGCCGGGGCGAGCATCGGCGCTTCCGCCGCACCTGGCGCGAACGGACCGGCTGATACGACGAACGAGCTCTGGAACGCCGACTCGTGCTGCTCGGCGGAAAGGATCTGCGCCCCGGGTAGCGACCCCAGCCCGATGCCGGTGAACGTCACGGCGCTGGCCGCCAGGAAGCCCAGCAGCGCCGCGCGGCGCGGGGCGGCGACGGCGTACAAGATCGCCATCAGCAGCGGCTTGATCAGCGTCATCGCCCGACGCCCGAACCACGGCAGCACGCCGCGCCCGGAGGGGCGGGCGGCGCGGTAGGCGAGCAGTCCGAAGCGCGTCGCCATCGACAGCGCCCGCGGCTCGCCGAGGTCGGCGAACCGCTGGCGGCCGACGTCGTAGCGCTCCACCTGGCTGGACAGCTGTGCAGGCGCGGGCAACGGCGGCTTGCGACCGCCGTCCGGGTCGGCCCCGGGCGAAACACTTGCCACGAAAGGGACTTCCGCTGCGGCAATGGTCCACTGCAGACGTTCGGTGAGCAGCCGCCGGGTCTCGGTCAGCGCGTGCTCGTCGTCCGGGTTGGCGAACAGCGCGTCGAGTTCGGCGCGCACCTCCCCCGCGTGCCTCGCCCACACCTCGGCCAGGAACCCGCGCCACTGCTTGGCCTGCTCCTCGCCAAGCTCCCCGAGTTCCGCCTCCGTCGGGCGGGAGACGATCGCCTGCAGCGCGTCGCCGAGCTCCTCCGAGCCGCCGTGGCGCTGCGCCAACCGCGTCGGGTCGGCGAGCAACCGGACCAGCGCGGCGGCGGAGTCCATCCGCCCCCACATCCAGTCGTTCGCCCGCCACTTCGCGGACAGGAACGCGCCGAAGTTGCCCACGTCCAGGCCGCGGATCTTGTCCGCGATCCGCAGCGGCGCAGCTTCGTCGCGCCGGAGCGCGGTGAACGGCAGCGGACTTTGCTCGTCGCTGACCACGCGCAGCAGGTTGATCCGCGTTCCCGGGACCCGGCCGACATCCAGCGGAGCGGTGAGGACCACCAGCTGCCGCAACGTCGCCGGTCGCCGGTCGCTGCGCTCCAGCAGCGAGTAGCCGATCTGCTGGGGTTCGTCGACGCGCTCGCGCGGTGGCGCCGCGGCGGCCAGCCGGTCCACGACCCGGTGCAGCACCGTGCGCGCCTCGGCGACCGCGTCCACCCCGGCGTCGTCCGGAACCGCGTCCGCACCCGACGATTCCACGATGGACATCAGCTCGCTTGCGAACTCCGCGAGTTCCCGCTGGAAGTCCTCGCCTTCCTCAACGGCGCGCAGGACCGCGGCCAGCAGCGGCTGGATCGGGGACGGCAACCGGTGCTGCAACCTGGTCCGGCGGCGCAGCACGCGCTGCACCCACTCGTCGAGTTCGGCGGTATCGACGATCGGTTCCAGCTTCGCGCCGTTGATCCAGTACCGGTCGGCATGTCCCTCCAGCACCTCGCCGAAGCTCCGCAGCCGGTACAGCACGGACTTGCAACGCCCGATCTCGCGCCTGCACCGCGCCCAACGTTCGATGTCCCACGCCCAGCCGAGGCATTCCTGCACTGCGGTGAGCAGGCCGCGCGCATCGTCGAAGACCCGCGTGCTGGCGTCGCTCCCGAGCCCAGCCGAAAGGCGTCGCGCGAGCTGCGTCCTCGCCTGCGCCGACCACTCCGCGAGCGGATCGCCGACCACGGGCGGCAGCAGCTTGCCGTCCTCGGTGCCCGAGGGCTCGGTGAGCAGCCGGTACACCGCCTGGGCGTCCAGTTCCGCGCGCACTACCGCGTTGTCCGGCGCAACCGCGTCGACGTGCTGCGCCAGCACCGACGCCCGCTCGTCGTCCGGCGCGGCGCGCAACGGGGCGAACAACGCCTTGCGGCGCAACGCTGTTCGCTCGACTATACGGTTGTGCTCGTCCAGCGCGTCGAGGTCGGCGAGCAACGATTCCTGGAACAGCCGGGCCTTCAGGGCCGTCGCGGTCACCGGCACGGCCAGCCCGGGCTCGCGGCGTTGGCCGTGCGAAGCGACGGGGTCCGGGTTCAGGTAGAGCAGCCAACGGTGGGTCGGCCGGTCCGCGGGCGCGGCCGTGATCGCATCGATCGCCGCCGTCACCGGGATGTTGTCCAGCACGCCGCCGTCGATGACCCGGAACGGCGGGAGCAACGGATCGGCGGCGGTCTCGGAGAACAACCCGATCATGTTCGGCTCACCGTCCGGCGGCTCGCCGAGCGACGAGCGCACCTGCGCGGGCTCGAAGGCGAACGGGAACGACGACGTCGAGCGGGCGGCGTGGGCGAGCCGCAGCACCGTGGCCGCGAAGTCGTCGCCCGCGCCGAAATCCGACAGCGGATCGCCGGCTTTCCCCCGATGGTGGAACCGGAACGACGCCGTGCGCCGCTCCTGCAGCATCGGCCCGGAGCGGCCGTCGAAGCGCTGCTCCAGCATCGGGTCCAGCAGCGTGGCGGTCAGCAACAGGTCGGCTTGGTTGCCGGGGCACTCCGCCGCCACTGGCACGTTGTCGGTGATGACGTCGGCGAGCTCGGCGCGGAAGTAGCGATCGCCCTCCAGCAACGACGGCGGGCGATGCTGCCAGAACTTCGGCACCGGCCGGGACATGGCCTCCACGTCACCCAGCCGCACCCACACCTCGCGCATCCGGTCGAAGGGCATGCCGTAGACAAGCGTCGCCGACAGCAGCGTCGCGTTGAGGCCACCGGCCGAGGCCCCGGCGAGCACGTCCACCGCGACGGAGTCGTAGCCGGACAGCTTCGCCAGCGCCGCCCACGGATGGGTATCGGCCGAATCGCCGTCCGCCTGTGCCCGGGAGTCCGCCACCGCCTCGCGGACCCGGTTGATCTCGGCGACCGCGCCGCCGATCCACACTGCCATGCTCGCGCCGCCGCGCATCGCCAGCGCCAAGCGCAGTTCCTGCTCGTTCTCCGCTCCTGCCGCGGTGGCCACCTCGGAGCCCGCCCTCTCGATCGACGTCTGAGGATCATCCGAAACCTACCGCGCGGATCAGCGCTACCGAGCCGCAACAGGGTGAACTCAACCCTTCCGCCAACGAACCGAACCCCGACGGTGCAACGCCACCACGCCAACGGCACCGGAAACTCCGTTTCCGCGAACAAAAGCCCGCGAGTGGTTTCGGGCGCTAAAGCCCCAAAAGCCACTCACGGGCGCTGACAAGCGAAAATCCCTCGGTTCACGCTTTCGCCTTTGACACCGGCGGCGCTGGCGCTTGGCGCACCCGCAACTCGCACCGGCGCGGGTGCTCAGACATCGCCTGGCGAGAACAGCCCCGAAGCCCTCATTCCGGTGGTGTCCAGCGGTCGGTTCTGGTCATGCCCGCCGCGCGGCCCTTGCCCGCGATCACCAGCGCCATCTTGCGGGACGCCTCGTCGATCATCTCGTCACCGAGCATCGCCGCACCCCGCTTGCCACCGGCCGCCGAGGTGTGCCACTCGTAGGCGTCCAGGATGTTCTCCGCGTGGTCGTAATCCTGCTGGCGCGGCGAGAACAGCTCGTTGACCGCGTCCACCTGCGCCGGGTGCAGCACCCACTTGCCGTCGAAGCCCAGCGCCGCCGACCGGCCACCCACCCGGCGCAGTCCCTCGACGTCCTTGATCTGCAGGTACGGCCCGTCGATCGCCTGCACCCCGGCCGCGCGGGCCGCGGTCAGGATGCGCATCAGGATGTAGTGGTAGGCGTCTCCGACGTCGTAGCCCGGCGGCTGGTGACCGACGATCAGCGACCGCATGTTGATCGAGGCCATGAAATCGGCGGGCCCGTAGACCAGCGCCGCCACCCGCCCAGAAGCGGCGGCGATGGCATCCACCTCGACCAGGCCGCGAGCGTCCTCGATCTGCGGCTCGATGCCGATCCGGCCGAGCTCCAGCCCGACGGCCCGCTCGATCTGGGTCAGCATCAGGTCCAGCCAGCGCACGTGCTCGGGGGTGCTCACCTTCGGCAGGATGATCGTGTCGAGCTCGGCGCCCGCGCCCTCCACGACGGTCACCACGTCCCGGTAGGTCCACTCGGTGTCCAGCGCGTTGACCCGCACAGAGCGGATCTTCTCGCCCCAGCCGCCCTCGTTGAGCGCGCGTACGATCTGGTCGCGCGCCTCCGCCTTCGCCAGCGGCGCCACCGCGTCCTCGAGGTCCAGGAAGAACTGGTCGGCGGCCAGCCCGCGTGCCTTGTCGATCATCTTCGCGCTGGACCCCGGCACCGCCAGGCAGCTCCGCCGGGCACGTCGACCGTCCACGTTGTCCTCCTCTGGCATCGCGAGTCGCTGCGTGTGTACCACGCCCGCCGCCGCGTGGGCCGGACAAGTGCCCGGCGGCACAGTCGGCGTTCCCGAGCGGCAGCGCCGCGCCTTTGCACCCGGGCAGCGGAGGGCACGGCAAGTGCCTAGCCTGATCCACGTGGCAGCCGCTACCAGGGTTTTCGCGGCCCGGATGGCCGGCCTGTCGGTGTTCGGGCCGGACGGCGAATCGATCGGCCGGGTGCGCGACCTCGTCGCCGGGCTCAGCGTCCGGCGGCAGCCTCCGCGCGTCCTCGGACTGGTCGTCGAGCTGCCAACCCGGCGCCGGATCTTCGTGCCGATGCTGCGGGTCACCCGCGTCGAACCGAGCGCCGTGACGCTGGCGACCGGCAAGGTGAACCTCCGCCAGTTCCACCAGCGCCCCAACGAACTGCTCGTGCTCGGCCAGCTACTCGACGCCCGGGTCGTCATCGACTCCACCGCCGCGCCCGCGGTCCTGGTCGACGTCGCGATGGAGCAGATCCGCACCCGCGACTGGCAGCTGGCCAAGCTCGCGGTTCGGGAGCGCACCGGGCGGCTCGGCCGCCGCGGCCCGACCCAGGTGCTGGACTGGGACCAGGTCACCGGGCTGGCGGTCGCGGAGCTCAGCGGTCACCCGCAGGGCGTGCAGCAGCTGCTCGCCATGTTCGAAACGATGCGCGCGGTCGACGTCGCGAGCACCCTGCACGAGCTGCCGTCCAAGCGCCGCTACGAAGTCGCGGAGGCGCTGGACAACGAGCGTCTCGCCGACGTCGTCGAGGAACTGCCCGACGAGGACCAGAAGGACCTGCTGGCATACCTGGACGAGAAGCGAGCGGCGGCCGTGCTGGAGGCGATGAACCCCGACGACGCGGCCGACGTGCTCACCGAGCTGTCCGAAGTGGACAAGGAGCGGCTGCTCGGGCTGATGGCACCGGAGGAATCGGCACCGGTCAAGCGGCTGATGGCGTACTCCTTCGACACTGCAGGCGGCCTGATGACACCGGAACCGATCGTGGTCGGACCGGACGCGACCATCGCCGAAGCGCTGGCGATGGTGCGCAACCCGGACCTGCCGGTCGCGCTGGCCAGCCTGGTGTTCGTCTGCCGCCCGCCGTCGGCCACCCCGACCGGCCGCTACCTGGGTTGCGTGCACATCCAGCGGCTGCTCCGCGAACCACCGTCCACTTTGGTCGCCGGCGCGCTGGACACCGATCTCGCGAGCCTCCCCGCCGGGGCGTCGCTGGCCGACGTCACCCGCTACTTCGCCGCCTACAACCTCGTGTGCGGGCCGGTGCTGGACGACGGGGAGCACCTCATCGGCGCGGTCACCGTTGACGACGTGCTCGACCACTTGCTGCCGGAGAACTGGCGGGAAAGCGGACTTCCCGAACCGGAGACCGGCCCGACGGACCAGGAGATGCTCTGATGCCCGAGCTGCTGACCCACCGCCGACTCGACCAACCCCGCCCGCCGCACCACTTCACCGTCTCGTTCGACCCGGAGCTGTTCGGGCAGATCTCGGAGCGGATCGCCCGGTTCCTCGGCACCGGCAAGTTCCTTTTCTGGATGACGGTGTTCGTGGTCGTCTGGATCGCAGTCAACCTGTTCGCGGTCAGCCTGCAGTGGGACCCCTACCCGTTCATCTTGCTCAATCTGGCCTTCTCCACCCAGGCCTCCTACGCCGCCCCGCTGATCCTGCTCGCGCAGAACCGGCAGGACGACCGGGACCGGGTCTCGCTGGAAGAAGACCGAGTGCGGGCGGCGCAGACCAAGGCGGACACGGACTACCTCGCCCGCGAACTCGCCGCGCTGCGGCTGGCGATCGGCGAGGTGGCCACCCGCGACTACCTGCGCACCGAGTTGGATCGGCTCCGCGAGGAAGTCCCCGGCCTGCGCAGCGAAGTCGAGAAACGCCGAATCCGCACCAGCTTCCGAGACGCCGACGACATCTGAACCCAGTGCGATTTCCATTGAGCCATTTTCGTCCTGGCCGATCCGCGCCGCGATGCTGGAAGTCCCACCAGGCTGCCGCAAGCGGCGTAGCCGCCTTGGCCCGCCCGCGCAGCTTGCACCGCCGCGGGTTCTCAGCGGCCTTGTCGTGAGGACAGCCCGGACGCCGCGATTGGTCCCCGGAGTCGAGAAGCCCGCTGAGGTTCCGCTGGCACCGCAACGCAAGAAGAGGTTGGAGAACGTTCAACGGGAACCAGCACGCTGTTCTCCATTGAAACCGCCGTCGAGGTCGGCGAAGAGGGCGACGATCGCCGGGGCCGTGACCTCGTGGGCCGCGTACTCCTCGCGGGTGCACCAGGCGAGTTCGGCGATCTCGGCGGCCGGCTCGGGGACCCCATCGAGTTCGCCCGTGTAGCAGCTGAGCTCGACCTGCACGCCATCTCCCTGACCGACGGCGTCGGTGACGTAGCGTCCGAAGAAGTCCGCCCCCAACAGCCCGACGCCGAGCTCCTCGCGTACCTCCCGGCACAGGGCCTGCACCTCGGTTTCGCCGGGATCGATCTTGCCGCCGGGCAGGTAGAACGCGGCCTGGTAGTCGGCGCGGACCAGCAGCAATCGCCGGTTCACGAACCGGACCAGGCCGACTGCCTGGATCAGCTGTTCGGGAGCGGTGGAGTTCGCATCGTGCACGACCTCATGCTTGCGCACGCTGCCCCGGCGGCGACGGCACACCCCCGTCGGCCAGCCTCTCGCAGGTGCGCATCAGCGCCTCCAGCTCGCCCGCGGTCGCGGAAAGGAAGTACCGCGCCACCCCGGTGCGGTGCGTCGCCGCCGCGAGCTGCAACCGCGCTTCGCCCCGTTCGGTGATCACGGCCTGCACACCGCGCCCGTCCGAATCGACCCGGACCCGGCGCACCAGCCCGAGCCGTTCGAGGCGGTCGACCAACCGGGTCACCCCGGAACGGGACAGCAGCACGACGTCCGCGAGTTCGGTCATCCGCAGCCGCTGTTCGGGGGCTTCTGCCAGCGCCTCGAGGACGTCGTAGGCGGCGAGCGTGAGCCGTTGCTCGGCGATCAGGTCGCCTTCCAGGCAGCGCGTTACCCTGGCGTGCGCGCGGAGGAAACTGCGGTAAGCCAACAACTCACTTCGAGTCGGTAATCGATCAAGCGCCGTCTCCGCCACGAAGATTGATATTACGGAACGCGTTCACTCGACTGCGCAGTGCCCCCGAACAAGAATCGCCTTCTGCTCGGCGAGCCCCACCTGACCAGCGCGGGCGACCCTGTCCCCGACGGGCTACCGGTCCGTAGCATTGGGATTGCCAACAGCCGGTGTGAGAGTCTTCGAGGTCGGCGCACGGCGTCGTCCGAAGCGACCACCGACCACGTCCGCAACTTCAGCTTGCCGAGGTAACCGTGACCAGTACGCAGTCCGCGCCCACCGAGGACGCCGTTCGGAAGGCCCTCAGCCAGGTAGAGGACCCGGAGATCCGCCGGCCGATCACCGACCTGGGCATGGTCAAGAGCGTGTCCATCGGCGCTGGCGGCGCCGTGGCGGTCGAGGTGTACCTGACGGTCCAGGGCTGCCCGATGCGGGAGACGATCACGCAGCGGGTCACCAGCGCCGTGTCCGCCGTCGAGGGCGTCAGCTCGGTCCAGGTCGAACTCGACGTGATGAGCGACGAGCAGCGCACCGAACTGCGCAAGATGCTGCGCGGCAGCGCCGAGGAACCGCGCATCCCGTTCGCCGAACCCGGCTCGATGACCCGGGTGTACTGCGTGGCCTCGGGCAAGGGCGGGGTCGGCAAGTCCAGCGTGACGGTCAACCTCGCGGCCGCGATGGCCAAGCGCGGCCTGTCGGTCGGCGTGGTCGACGCGGACATCTACGGCCACTCGGTGCCGCGGATGCTCGGTGCGGGCGGCAAGCCCACCCAGGTGGAGAAGATGATCATGCCTCCGCAGGCGCACGGTGTGAAGGTCATTTCCATCGGCATGTTCACCCCCGGCAACACGCCGGTGGTCTGGCGCGGGCCGATGCTGCACCGGGCGCTGCAGCAGTTCCTGTCCGACGTCTTCTGGGGCGACCTCGACGTCCTGCTGCTCGACCTACCACCCGGCACCGGCGACGTCGCGCTGTCCACCGCCCAGCTCATCCCGAACGCGGAGATCCTGGTGGTCACGACCCCACAGCAGGCGGCGGCCGAGGTCGCGGAGCGGGCCGGGGCGATCGCCATGCAGACCCGGCAGCGGCTGGCCGGCGTGGTGGAGAACATGTCCTGGATGGAGTTGCCGGACGGCCAGCGGATGGAGGTCTTCGGCTCGGGCGGCGGCCAACTGGTAGCGGAGTCGCTGAGCCGTTCGATCGGCTCGGACGTGCCGCTGCTCGGCCAGGTGCCGCTGGACCCGCGGCTGCGCGAAGCGGGCGACAACGGCACCCCGCTGGTCCTGGAGGCCCCGGACTCGCCGGCGGCGGTGGTCCTCAACGACATCGCAAAGCGCCTGTCCACGCGAGCGCGCGGCCTCGCGGGCAAGCTCCTCAGCGTTTCCCCCGCCTGATCACCACGCTTCCGGGTGAGAGGTGAGGGGCACCCTTGGGCGACTATGCCGATGACTATGCCGCTCAAGGGTGCCCCTCACCTCGAAAAAATTACTCGGTTGGGGTTTATGTGTGCTTCGCTACCGCGAGGAGGCCCGGGCCGGTGGGGAGTGTGACCGGGATGAGGTCGTCATCCTCCTGGATGGAGCGGACCAGGTCTCGCAGGGCCAGGGCCAGGGCGCTCCGGGTGTCCGGGCTGGCCAGCTGAACACCCGCGAACACGATCACCCCGCCTGGGCGCAGCAGCCGAACGCCGAGCTCCAGGTACCTCGGGTAGTCCGTGGTCGCGATGCCCACCGACACCAGGTCGTAGCCACCTTCGGTCAGCCGCGGCATCAGGTCGACCGCCCGGCCGGCGATCAATCGGGTCCGGCCCGGCGGCACGCCCGCCTCCCGCAGCGTGGCGCGGGCCGCGCGTTGGGCCGCCGCGTCGGCGTCGATCGAGGTCAGCACGCCGTCCGGGACCATTCCCTGGAGCAGCCACAACGCGCTCTCGCCCGACCCGGTGCCGACCTCCACCACGGCCTTGGCCCGCAACGCCGCCGCCAGGAACCGCAGCACGTGCAGCGGCGACGCCCCGACTGATGTGTCCGTCGGACCGCCGGTCGGCGCACCGGACAAGCGGGATCGCGCCTGCTCGCGGCCCACGGGCCCGGCACCCACGGGCGTCTCGGGTATCACAACGCGAAAGGTTATCGGCGTTGCCCAAGTCGATGTTCCGCGCGCCCGAATTCGTTAGGGGGCCGTTCCCGGCAGGCCGCGATGAGACCTGGATCACATCGAGTTCTCAGCCAGTTCTCAGGCGTCTTTAATCGCTACCTCACCAGGGCATACGAGAGTAAGCACGTCACAACCGACACCCATCGGCGTCTCCTCGACGACAACGCCGGGAACAACGGAGGCGACATGTCCGTTCTTGGAGATGCAACCGCACAGGAGGTGGCTTTTCGCCCAATGGCAACACAGCCGATGAGTGTGGCCCCAAGCGTCCAGCAGAGCACCGTCTCGCCCACCGCGGAAGAGATCGCCTGGACCCCGCCGACGTGGGACGAGGTGGTCCGGCAGCACGCCGACAGGGTCTACCGGCTGGCGTACCGCCTGACCGGCAACCAGCACGATGCCGAAGACCTGACCCAGGAGACCTTCATCCGGGTGTTCCGGTCGCTCGCGTCGTACAAGCCGGGAACGTTCGAGGGGTGGCTACATCGGATCACCACGAATTTGTTCCTGGACATGGCCCGCCGCAGGTCCCGCCTGCACATGGAGGGCCTGCCCGAGGACACCGACCGGCTGCCCGGCGGTGGTCCGAGTCCGGAGCAGGTCTTCAACGACACCCACCTCGACCCCGACCTGCAGGCGGCGCTGGACGAGCTGCCGCCGGAGTTCCGGGCGGCGGTCGTGCTCTGCGACGTCGAGGGGCTCTCCTACGAGGAGATCGGCGCCACCTTGAGCGTGAAGCTCGGTACTGTGCGGAGCAGGATCCACCGCGGGCGCCAGATGTTGAAAGCCACCTTGGAAGCTCGCCGCGAGCATCCCCGGGAGGTTTGACGAATGACGGTTTTGCGTGGGTGGGGGCTGCCGGAGCAGCACCTCGCGCTGGACGCGATCGTCGCGTTGGTGGACGGGGAGCTCAGACCGAGCGCCCACGATCGCGCCGTAGCGCACTTGGCCCACTGCCCCGCGTGCACCGCGGACGCTGCCGCGCAGCGGCAGGCCCGCGCCGCGGTCCAGGCGGCCCAGACACCGTCGATCTCACCGAAGTTCCTGCAGGCCCTGCAGGCCATTCCCACACACGCGGAACTGCCGAGTCAGCCGGACGGCTTGGCGCTGACCGACGACGGCCAACTGGTCGCCGTGGCCCGCCCGGACCGGGCGAAGCGGTTCGGCGACGGGGTCGCGCTCGGGTCCAGCAGGCCGTTGGGCGGCACCCAACAGCCCTTCGGCAGCGCGTCCCCTTTTGCACATGACGACGACGCCCCGTCGCGGCGGGTCGGCCGCCGCACCCGGCAGGGCGCCGGCGTGGTGTTCTCCGGCCTGGTGCTGGGCGCCCTCGCCTTCATGAACCTGCCGACCGACGAAAACGGGCAGCCGATCCCGAGCGCACCAGACCCGCTACCCGGCGGGGCGTTCACGAAGGCCGTCGTACCGGCTTCGTCGCGCGAAGCGCTGCCCGCCGAGCCGAGCGCTGACCATCCGGCATCTCCGCACGTCGCCGCGGCCCATCCGCCCTCGTCCGTGCCCCCGGCACCGACGAGGGCGGCCCCCGCCCCACCGAGGAACTGAGCGCTCCTCCCGGCGAAGACAGCGACTTCGCCCGCTCCCACACGAACTTCACCGGTCGCCCGGCAAAATGGGCGTGCCGGCAGTGGGCTCACATGCCGGTGGCACGGGCACACCGCCCGTGTGATCCACTCGAACGGACGAGTCCCGACCGCATGCCCGGGGAGCGATGAGCGATCAGCCAGGAAGGCCCGCGCAGGGCTCCGACGCCGACCAGGGACGTCGGGATCAACCCCACGCAGGCCAGCAGGAGCCCCACGGGCGACCCGCCCAACCCGTGCATCCGTGGCAGGGCGCGACGAACCCCACCCGGGGAATGCCCGCCGGACCGGTCACCCCGCCCCCAGCCGTGCAGAACGGACAGGCCGAACCACCCCACGTCGCTCACGGCGAGCAAGCCGACCCGGACAGCACCGCCGTGCACGGCAGGCCGGCCGAACCACCGCACCCCGGGCAGCACGCCTCACCGCCCCGCCTCGCCCCGCGCCCGCTGCGCCGCCCCTCGGTCGACCCGTCGCAGAGCTCAGCGTTCGGCCGTCCGAAGGGCGTGGCCGGCAGCTTCGACTCGAACCGGCGCGAGCTGCCGGTGCGCGGCATCGAGCAGACCCCGCCCCCGCCTGAAGCCCTGGCCCAAGCATTCAGCCGCCCGCCGCGCAGCGGCGAACGCCTCCAGCGGGCGCCGGGCGAGCAGCCTATGACGCCCGAGCCGGCCGACGAGCCGGCGCTGTGGAACTCAGGCGAGCGCGATCCGTGGCGCGACCCGGCCGCGGCCGCCATGATCGGCCCGCCCGCCCTCGTCGAAGAACCAGCGGACAAGCCCGACAGCACCGAAACCGGTCCGCTGCTGAGCGCCCGCGAGGTCCTGTTCGGTCGCCGGGTGCACCCGCGCGCGCTCGCGATCCTCGCCGCGGTCGCCCTGCTCGTCGGCGTAGCCGGCGGCCTCCTCGGCCGGATCACCGCCGAGGAGGGCAACCCGCTCACCAACCCCGACGTCACCCTCGCCGAGGTGGAGCAGGGCAAGGATCGACCGAAGGGCACCGTAGCCGCGGTCGCGCAACGCGTCGTTCCGGCCGTCGTGTCGATCGAGGTGCGCGTCGGCGCGCAGGGCGGCAGCGGATCTGGGGTGGTCATCGATGGCAACGGATACGTGGTCACCAACAACCACGTCATCTCGATGGCCGCCGACACCCCGAACGCGCAGGTCTCCACGGTCTTCCACGATGGCACCCGGGCCCCGGCGCGGATCGTCGGGCGGGACGTGAAGACCGACCTGGCGGTGATCAAGGTCGAGGTATCCAACCCGACGGTGGCCCAGCTCGGCGGCTCCGACGGGTTGGCGGTCGGCGACGAGGTGATCGCCATCGGCTCGCCGCTGGGCCTGGCCGGCACCGTGACCACCGGCATCGTCAGCTCGGTGCACCGCCCGATGCGGCTGGCCGGTGAGGGCACCGACACCAACGCGGTTATCGACGCGATCCAGACCGATGCCGCGATCAACCCCGGCAACTCCGGCGGTGCCCTGGTCGACGGCAACGGCGCGGTGGTCGGCATCAACAGCGCGATCCGCACCCTCGGTGCTGGCGGTGAGGGCGGTTCGATCGGGCTGGGTTTCGCGATCCCGATCGACGACGTCCGGCGCATCGCCCAGGAGTTGATCCGTACCGGCAACGTGCAGCACGCCAACCTTGGTGTCAACGCCAAGTCGGTCAGCGACGGGCTCGCCGACGGCGCCCAGGTGCAGAACGTGCAGGACGGCAGTGCCGCGGCGGCGGCCGGGATCGCCGAAGGCGACGTGATCATCAAGGTCGGCGAGCGCAAGGTCGCTGGCGCCGACGAGCTGATCGTGGCCGTCGACCGGCACCCGGTCGGCGAGCGCGTGCCGGTGACCGTGGTCCGGCAGGGCCGCGAACTGGTCCTTGACGTGACCCTGAAATGAGCGCACGGGTCGCCCGGTTCTCGGATGGGCACACCCGGTGCGCGGGACCGCGCGAGTGGGCGCGCCCAGGTGGCGATTACGAACGAAATCGCCGCCCGCCAGGCGCGGAGAACGGGTCGCAGCGCGAAATCGCCACATCCGCGCCCCGGCCACCGCCACGGGTCCGCCGACGGAGGCCCTCGAGGAAATTTCGCGGGCTGGACGACCTCCGAGGTTCCGGCCTCCAGCGCTGGTTCCCCGCCGAACGCGCAGCTAACAGTTCGTTAAGGCCAGTGGCTGGGCTACTTCCCCCTCCTGCGGCTACCACCCGGTCGGTACTCTGGGGGCGTTGCCAGCTCATGCGGTGCTGGTCCGCGAGCCCGCGAAGCCCCGGAGGTAGTCGAGAGGTGTTCGATAGCATCGGCTGGCCCGAACTCCTGGTTCTCGTCGTGGTCGGGCTGTTCATCCTCGGCCCGGAGCGCCTGCCGCAGGGCGCGGCGTGGCTGGGCAAGACGGTCCGCCAGGTCAAGGAGTACGCGACCGGCGCCCGCGAGCAGATCAAGTCCGAGCTCGGCCCGGAGTTCGACGAGCTGCGCAAGCCGCTGGAGGACCTGCGCGGCATCCGCAACTTCAACCCGCGCACGGCGGTGACCAAGCACCTCTTCGACGGAGAGAACCCGCTCGACGGCATCACCAACACCAACGGCAGCACGAACGGCAGCGGCTACCAGCCGAAGCCGGCGGACCCGGCGAAGCCCGAGCAGCGTCCGCTCGCCCCAGGCGAGCGCCCCCCGTACGACTCCGACGCGACCTGACCGGGCAGCCCTTCACGTTTTGCCGATCGTGGCTTCACGAAGCCTGCGTGACGGCACGCGCCTGCGCGCGGGAACCGCGAGGCCGACGGCGAGCGCGGCCACCGCCAACCAGCAGCACAGCAGGACCGTCATGCCAGACCAGCCCCACGCGCCGTAGGCGGCACCGCCCACCACCCCTCCCACGCTGCTGCCGCCGTAGTAGGCGAACTGGTACAGCGCGGACGCCTGGCCTCGGGCAGACGCCGATGCCCGCGCCCCGACCCAGCCGCTGGCCACCGAGTGCGCGGCGAAGAACCCGCCGGTGAACACGACCAGGCCCACCACGATCACGAACAGGTTGCCGGTAAGCATCAGCAGCAATCCCACCGCAGTCACCGCCAAGCTGGTGAACACAGCCCGCTTGCGTCCCCAGCGATCCGCGGCGCGACCGGCGAGCGCAGAGGTGACCGTTCCGGCCGCATAGGAGAGGAACGCGAGCGCAGCGAACGCCGGAGGCACTAGCAATGGCGCAGCGGTGAGGCGGAAGCCGAGCACGTTGTAGACGGTGACGAATGCGCCCATGCCTAGCGCAGCGACCAGATACGGCGCGTAAAGCACCGGGTCGTTGACAGCGGCGCGCAAGCCGCCGAGCAGCGGTCGCCAGCGCAACGGTTGCCGGTGGTGGTTGCGTTCGGCGGGGAGCAGCACCACGAACAGCACCGTGCACACCCCAGCGAGCAGCGCCACCGCGAACATCCCGCCGTGCCAGCCGGCGAAGTCGCCGACCACTCCGCCCAGCAGCCGACCGGACATGCCTCCGATGGTGGTGCCCGCGACGTAGAGGCCCATCGTCGTGCCCAGGTGCTGGCCGCCGGTCTCGTCGGCCAGGTAGGCGACCGCGACCGCGGCCAGGCCCGCGATCGCCGCGCCCTGGACCAGCCGGACGGCCACGAGCACCGGGAAGAACGGCACCCACGGCAGCAGCAGGCCCAGGACTTCGGCGATCAGCAGCGCCACGATCATGGTGCGGCGGCGGCCGACCGCCTCCGACAGCGTGCCGAGCGGAATCGCCGCGACCGCCAGCCCGAGCGTGCTCGCCGAAACCAGCAGCGCCGCCGTGCCCGGGTCCAGCGCGAAGACGTCGGCCAGCTGCGGAAGCACCGGTTGCGGCGCGTAGAGCAGGGCGAACATCGCCAATGCGCCGAGCAGCAGGGCGATGCGGATCTTGCGGATTCGGGCCGGATCGACGAGATTCACGAGCTCGAACGTAAGCAGGCCTAATTAATGCGTCCAATTCAGCTTTGCAGCATCATTGATGCGATGATGAATCAATCAGCCGTGCCGGACGACGCGCCGCAGCTCGCGGCCCATCTCGCCCCGGCGCTCGCCGTGCTGCGGGCGGTCGCCGCCGAGGGCCATCTCACACGAGCGGCCGAGTCCCTCGGGGTCCCGCAGCCGACTGTCAGCCGCACTCTGGCGAAGCTGGGAGAGCGACTCGGCACCCCGGTGATCGTGCGGCAGGGTCGCGGCATCCACCTGACCCGCGCCGGCGCCCTGCTCGCGGAGGCCGCCGAAGACGCGATGCGCGGGCTGGAGGCGGGCTGCCGCGCCGTAATCGAGGAAGTCGACCCCGATCGCGGGCACGTCACCTTCGGGTTCCAGCACACGATGGGCAGCACCCTGGTGCCGCCGCTGCTGCGCGACTTCCGCGACGAGCACCCGCACGTGCGGTTCGGGCTCGTGCAGGGCCCGCGGGACGCCATGCTCTCGCGGGCCTGGTCGGGCGAGGTCGACCTCTGCCTCACCTCACCCCTACCGGAGGGCGATCCGCGCTGGGAAACCGCACCGCTGTGGGAGGAACCGCTGGTCGCGGTGCTGTTCATGCGGCACCGGCTGGCCCGGCGAAGCAAGCTGCGGCTGGCCGAACTCGCCGAGGACGACTTCGTCGCGACCCGCCCCGACTACGGCTTGCGGCAGATCTTCACGGGCCTGGCCGAGCGCGCCGGCTTCGAGCCGCGACTGGCGTTCGAGAGCGAAGAGGTCGACACGGTGCGGGGTTTGGTCGCCGCCGGGCTCGGCGTGGCGCTGCTGCCGCCGGGGGACAACGGCCCGGCACCGGGCACCGGCGAGATACCGCTGGATCCGCCGGCGCACCGCACGATCGGACTCGCCTGGCCGGCCGGCCGAACTCTGCCTCCAGCGGTCCGCACGTTTCGCGATTTCGTCCTGGGCCAGCGCAATTTCAATGGAAATGGAAGGTCCGATTTCCATTGAAATCGTGCCTCAACTCGCCGGGGTCACTCCGAGAGGTTCGCGGCCAGTTCGACGAGGCTGCGAGCCGCGAAACCAGTACCGCCCGGCACCACCTCGGCGTAGTCCTTGTCGGCCCGGGCCGGGCCCGCGATGTCCAGGTGCGCCCACCGCAGACCGCCGGTGAACTCGCGCAGGAACAGCGCAGCAGTGATTCCGCCGGGCCCCGGTGGGGCCTGCTTCACGTCGGCCAGCTGGCCCTTCACGTCCTCGGCGTGGTCCTCCAGCAGGGGCATCCGCCACCAGGCCTCCCCGACCCGCTCCCCGGCCTCGCGGATGCGGTCGGCCAGCTCGTCGTCCGTGGCGAACAGCCCGCCGGTGCGCAACCCCAAGGCGACCTTCATCGCCCCGGTCAGCGTCGCGACGTCCACCAGCAGATCGGGCTCGAGCCGGTCCACGGCGTAGGCCATGGCGTCGGCGAGCACCATCCGGCCTTCGGCATCGGTGTTGGCGACCTCAGTGGTGGTGCCGCCGTAGTGCCGGACGACGTCGCCGGGCCGGTAGGCGCTGCCGGAAACGTGATTCTCCGCCGACGGCACCAGGCCGGTCACCCGGACCGGCAACCCCAGCCGCGCGATGGTCAGCAGCGCGCTGATCACCGACGCGCCGCCGGACATGTCGGTGCGCATCAGATGCATGCCCTCGGCGGGCTTGATCGAGATGCCGCCGGTGTCAAAGGTGATGCCCTTGCCGACCAGCACCAGGTGCGGACCCCGGGCATCCTGCGGCCGGTAGGTCAGCTCCAGCAGCCTGGGCGGCCGCGACGAGCCGCCGCCGACCGCGAGGATCCCGCCGAAACCGTTGTCGGCGAGCCACTTCTCGTCGCGCACCGCGGCGGTCAGGTTCTCGACGTCGGCGGCAAGTTCAGCGGCGACCCCAGTGAACCAGGCCGGGTCCTTGATGTTCGAGGGCGCGTTGGCGAGGTCGCGGGCCAGAGCGGTGGCCGCCGCCAGCTCGCGAGTCCACCGGACCTGCTCGCCCAGCGCGGCCTGGTCGGCACCCTCCGGCGCCACGAGCAAGACCTTCCGCAGGCGCGGCGGCGCCGGCTTGGCGGTTACCCGGAACCGGTATCCGCCCAGCGCCAGCCCCAGCGTCAGCGCCGATACCGCGTTGCCGTCGACGTTGTCGGGCAGCCGGATCTGGAGGTAGTCCGCGTCGGAGGCGTCCCCGAAATCGCCGATCTCGTCCTCTGACTCCGCTGCCTCGCCCAGCTTCTCGCGCAACGCGCGCGCCAGCGCCGCCCCGGCGCTGCGCCATTTCATGGCCTCCCCGGAGCCGACGCCCACGACCCAGCCGACGCCGCCCGTCGGCAGCGGAAGCGCGCGGACGTCACCGGCGGCGGCGGTCGCGCCGACGGCCTGCAGCACTGCGATGTCCACATCGAACGATTCGGCCGCGGCGGCCAGGTCCGGCCCCGCCTCGCCATCGAAGACGGGGACCGCGCCGTGCACGCCGTCTTGCCACCGCTGCACGACGTCCACTTCGACCAGTGACGTCGGGATCACGGGCAGTGCCGGGTCCGCGTCGCGGGCCGGCTGGGCGGAACGGAACACTGAAGCACCGGACACGAGAAGACCTTCCTGCACGGGCTCGCCGCGCGCACTCGACTGTCTGTCCTTGAAACGGCCGGTCGGCTCGTGCGGCCCGCACAACGGGTTCAACGACAGCTCCGAAGCTACCGTTCTCGCAGGCCCGGGCACGATGCGCACCCGGTCCGGGCCGCAGGGGCGGCATGCCGGGTGATCACGGGGCGGTCCAAGGAGTCGCCTGCTGCCGACGACGGCCCCGGCGCCACCACGGCACCGGGGCCCGACCGCGGCGAAGAACGCTCGCCACTCGCCGTCGACTTGATTACGTTGTCGCCTCGGACGCTGGGTGCACCGGCTCGCGGTGTTTCCCCGATCGCCAGCTGGCGGCCTCAGCCGGTGGCCGACTCCAGGGCGTCGCCCAGGTTCTTGGCCTCCTCGACCGACATCTCGACGACGAGCCGCCCACCACCCTCAAGCGGGACGCGCATCACGATGCCGCGTCCCTCCTTAGTCACCTCGAGGGGACCGTCACCGGTCCGGGGCTTCATGGCCGCCATAGCGTGCTCCCTCCGTGAACTCATCCCCCGCTGATCGCCACAACCAGCTCGGGTCCTCCCCATTCTCCCCCATCCCGAGGCGCGGACGAAACCGAGCCGATCAACTCGTGTCGCCCGTGCGCTGGTCGAATGCCCGCGAGGGCTGGCAGACTCACCGCCCGTGCGGGCTGTTTCGGTGCGTTCCGGCGCGAGCGCCCACGACCTGGCAGCGACCCCGCTGCGGGCCGGGGTCGGCGGGCCCTCCGTGGTCGCCGACCGGTCCCGGTGGCGCTCGACCAAAACCCGGGGGACCAGCCAGAACACTGTCTACTCGGGACTTCGCGAGATCCGCGGCGTCCACTTTGGAAACATCGAGTAGCAGTCCGGCGACCCGCCACAACGGACCCCAAGGCAAGGAGTGCGAAGTGACCGACGTACTGCTGACCCAGGACACCGATGGTGTGCGTCTGCTCACGCTGAACCGGCCGGAGTCGTTCAACTCGTTCGACGTCGCCCTCAAGCAGGCGCTGATCGCCGCGCTGCGGGAGGCGGCCGCCGACGACTCGGTGCGGGCGGTGGTGATCACGGGTGCGGGGAAGGCATTCTGCGCGGGGCAGGACCTCAAGGAGCACGTCGCGCTGCTGAACTCCGGCCACCCGGCACCGCTGAACACGGTCGAGGAGCACTACAACCCGATCATCCGGGCCGTGACGAGCATGCCGAAGCCGGTGATCGCCGCGGTCAACGGCACCGCGGCCGGGGCGGGCGCATCGCTGGCCTACGCGTGCGATCTGCGGGTGGCCGCGACGAACGCGAAGTTCCTGATGGCCTTCGCCAACGTCGGGCTGTCCACGGACTCCGGCGCGTCCTGGACGCTGCCCCGGTTGATCGGCTACGGCCGGGCGATGGAGATGCTGCTGCTTGCTGAGCCGGTGGCCGCCGAGGACGCGCTGCGGATCGGCATGGTGAACCGGGTCGTGGACGCCGGCGAAGCCGTTGCGGCGGCCACCGAACTGGCCACCCGGATGGCAGCCGGGCCGACCAGCGCCTACGCCCGCATCAAGGAGGCGATGCTGGCGGCGGCGGCCGAAGGCCTGGCCGAGGCGCTGGCGGTGGAGGCTGGCGCGCAGGCGGAGGCCGGGGCGACGGCCGACCACCGGGAGGCTGTCGCGGCCTTCGTCGAGAAGCGCACCCCCCGCTTCACCGGCCGCTGAGCCAGCCATTTTCGCAGTTCAGCGCCCGTGGGTACGTGCGGGCCACAGCGCCCAGAAGAAATTCCTGGGCGTCCACCCGGCGGGCGCTGGAGCGCTACCTGCACCGCTGCGCGGGGCGCGCTAGCAATTCTCATCAGTTCGCGCGCCAGCAGTCGGCCAAATGGTCGTCGACCATGCCCGTGGCCTGCATCAGCGCATAGCAGGTGGTGGGGCCTACGAAGGCGAAGCCGCGGCGCTTGAGCTCCTTCGCCATCGCCGTCGACTCCGGGGTGGTGGCCGGGATGTCGCCGGCCGTGGCCGGACGCCGCTCGCGGCGTTCGGGGGCGAACGACCAGAGCAGCTCGTCCAGCGGGCGGTCCAGGCGGAGCACAGCGCCGGCGTTGCGGATCGCCGCGTCGATCTTCGCCCGGTTCCGGACGATGCCCGCGTCGGCCAGTAACCGGTGCCGGTCGGCGTCGCCGAAGGCCGCCACCCGCTCCGGGTCGAACCCGGCGAACGCCAGCCGGAACGCCGCCCGCTTGCGCAGGATCGTCAGCCAGGACAGCCCGGACTGGAACGCCTCCAAGGTGATCCGCTCGAACAGCTCCGGACCGCCGTGCAGCGGGATTCCCCACTCGCGGTCGTGGTACTCGGTGTAGTCGGCGGGCCCCACGCCCCATGGGCAGCGCGCCCAGCCGTCCGCCCCGACCACCGCATCGGACTCAGCCACGTTCCCCACCACCCGCGTAGTCGCGGCAGAACACCGCGAAGGCGCTCAGCGACCGGCGCATGCCCCAGACGAACAGCGGTCGCACCACCGGCCAGACCAGCGCGCCGCCGAATGGCAGGGTCAGCCGTTCCCACCACAGGAACGTCGATGCCTCGTTCCCGCAGCGGACCACATCGAATCCGCCGTCCCCGACGATCAGCTGCCCGTGGTGGCGCACCCGGCAGCTCTGCGGCGGCCGCCATTCGACGATCTCCATCCGGTCCACGACGCCAAACCCGCGGTAGCCGGTCACCGCCACCAGCTGCGCCCCCGGCCCGCCGGGACCGCCGAGCGCATGCACCTCGGTGCCCAGCATCCACTCGCCCTGCCGCGCCCAGTCCGTCGCCGCCGCCCACACCACCTCGGGCGGCGCGTCGACCGGCACGCTCAACCGCAGCTCGACCGGGCGCACCGGTCAGTCCTCCGGCTCGTCGGGACGCCCGGCGCGGGCTTCCTGCAGCTGCTCGCCGGCCGCGTCGAGCTGCCGCTCCAGCACCGCGATCCGGCCGTGCAGTTCGTCGAGCTCCCCGGCGAGGCGCTCCAACGCCCAGTCCACCTCCGACGCCTTGTAGCCGCGGAAGACCTGCTGGAAGCGCAGCGCGCGCACGTCGGAGCCCTCGACGTCGGCGGGGGGCAGGCGGGTCGGGGTCGAGCCCGGCGGCAGCGGCGCCAGCTGCTCGCCGCGTCCGAAGACCAGCGAGGCCAGCAGGTAGATCACCGCAGCGACCGCGAGCACCACGAACAGGTAGATGAGCGCACTAGCCACGGTCGTCAATCGTGGCACGAACGGCGAACCGCCGCGGCCACGGTCACGTCTTGGCGGGAGCCGCTTCGAGCACGCCCTCGATGGCGGATGTGAACTCGCGCCATGCGCGGCGCTCGGCCTGCAGCGTCTGCACACCCGTCTGGGTCAAGCGGTAGGTGCGGCGCTGCCGGCCGCCGACGGTGCTCCAGGTGCTCTGCACGTACGCTGCGCGCTCCAATCGGCGCAGCGCGGGATACACAGTCCCGGTGGGGAGATCAAGGGCGCCGCCACTGCGTTCCTGCAGCGCCTCGATGATCGCGTAACCATGCAGGGCCCTGCCGTCGAGCGTGGCCAGCAGCAGGGCGTCCAGGTGGCCGCGGAGCGCATCAGCCTTCACAAGTAGCGACTCTACGGTCATTTGCGACCACTGTCACCGGCCATACACAAGAGGACCTAAGTCCTTTCGCGATCCGGACCCCCGATGACGTCCATCACACCCTCCCGGGGGTGCGCCGTTCGGGTGGCGCAAAGCCGAAAACCCGTTGACATCGCCGGGATCCGACACACGGCGGAGTCGGACGTGCCGGGCCAGTGATCAGGAGTCGTCTGCCGTACCCAAGGACAGTTCCCAGGATGCGACCACCGGTTCCTCGCGACTGGACGCCGCGACGACCTTCGCTCCGCGGCAGAAGGCCCTCGACCGGCTGCGCTCCTACCTCGTGGTGCTCATCGACGTGATCGAGCAGCACCCGGAGGTGACCTTGGAACGCTATGAGGCGCATTGGCGCCTGGAGGAGCTCGTCGAGGAGTTGGCCCGAACGCCCCTGAGCGCGCCGCAGGTCCAATCCTGGTGGCGCCGCGGGTCCAATCCCGGTGGCTGCGCCTGGCGCCGGTGCTCAGCAAGGTGCGACCGGACGTGCCGATCGCGATCCTCACCCAGCTCGTGAAGCAGTCCGTCGGCGACCTCTGACCACCAGTTTCAATTGGAACCGGGGAGACTCAGGCCAGGGCTCGCAGGACCTGTTCCGGCGGGTGGGTGCCGGCGATGGCCGCGACCATCTCCACCGTTCGGCGGGTTTCCACCACGTGGTGCGCGCGGAAGACCCGGGCGCCGCCCCAGGCCGCGATCGCGGTGGCCGCCAGCGTGCCCTCCAGCCGCTCCATGACCTCCGCGCCCAGGGTTTCGCCGATGAAGTCCTTGTTCGACAACGCCATCAGCACCGGCCAGCCGGTCGCCACCAACTCGCCGATCCGCCGCAGCAGCGCCAGGCCGTGCCAGGTGTTCTTGCCGAAGTCGTGGGTCGGGTCGATCAGCACACCGTGCGCGGGCACCCCGAGGCGCACCATCCACTCGGCCCGCTCGACGAGTTCGGCGGTCACCTCGGCGACCACGTCGGCGTAGCGGGGCCGGTACGGATCGGTGCGCGGCGGCAGGCCGCCGGTATGCGAGCACACGACGCCGACCCCGAACTCGGCGGCCACCTCGGCGAGCTTCGGGTCGGCGCCCGCCCAGGTGTCGTTGAGCAGGTCTGCCCCCGCCTCGCACACCTGGCGGGCCACGTCGTGGCGCCAGGTGTCGACGCTGATCACCAGGCCCGGGTGGCGTTCCCGGACTGCGGCGACGAACGGCGCCACCCGCCGGACCTCCTCGCCGACGTCCACCACCTCGCCCTGCGCCCCGGCGCGGACCCCGCCGATGTCGACGATGTCCGCGCCGTCGGCGACGGCTTGGTCCACGGCGGTGGTGGCTGCGTCGGTCTCGAAGGTGCGACCCCGGTCGAAGAACGAGTCGCGGGTGCGGTTGACGATCGCCATCACCAGCGGTCGGTCCTGGGGCATGTCCTTGTCGCGGAACCGGAGTGGTTGCACAACTGCAGATCCTGGCACGTCGCCAGGACCGAGCGGTATGCGGATCGGCTTGCGCAGCGGTGCAGCTAGCGGAACACCAGCGGCCGCCTCGACCCGGCTTGTGCATGACGAAAACGCGGCAGCGGGACTGTCCTGGCGAGACGGCCGCTGAGAAGCCGCGGCGGCGCGAGTTGCGTACGTGGCGAAAGAAAAAGCGGCTAACACCGCTTGCTTGACGCCCACCGGCCGTTCCGCGCGCCGCGCCGCCCCTGGCTTTGGTCCGGGAGGGTCATGGGGCGCAGGCGTCCAAGGCTTCGTCGACGTCGTTGGCCACCGTGAGCACGTCCAGCGAATGCTGGGTCGCGAAACCGGTGTTCACCAGGCCGTGCAGCCAGTCCATCAGCCCGCGGTAGTGCCCATCGGGGTCCAGCAGCACGACTGGCTTGGCGTGCATGCCGATGTAGCGGGCCGTCCAGATCTCGAACAGCTCCTCGCAGGTGCCGATGCCGCCGGGCAGCGCGAGGAACGCCGTCGAGTGCGCGTCCATCAGGCCCTTGCGCTCCCGCATCGTGTCCACGACCAGCAGCTCGTCGGCCTCGGTGTCGGCGACCTCGCGATCCACCAGGGCGCGCGGGATGACACCGACGGTCCGGCCGCCACCGGCCCGCGCCGCCCGGGCGACCTCGCCCATCATCGACACCCGGCCGCCGCCGGAGACCAGCGTCCAGCCGCGCTTGGCGATCTTGGTGCCCACCTCGGCGGCGAGGTCCAGGTGGTGCTGCGGCACCGGGCGCGACGCGCAGTAGACGCAGACCGCATTGTCCACAGTGGTCTCCCCGGCGATGTTCCCCAGTTCGGATCCAGCGCTGCTCAATGAGTGGCCTCCCACGCCTCGTACGCCTCCTGCACGATGGCGACCGCGTCGTCGATGTCGTCGGTGAGGTGCAGCAGCGCGAGATCCTTGTCGCCGATCTTGCCCGCGCCGTGCATGCTGTCCCGGATCCAGTCGTACAAACCCTGCCAGTAGGACTTGCCGAACAGCACCACCGGGAACTTCGTGACCTTCTTCGTCTGCACCAGGGTCAGCGACTCGAACAGCTCGTCCATGGTGCCGAAACCGCCGGGCAGGCAGACGAAGGCTTGCGCGTACTTGATGAACATCGTCTTGCGGACGAAGAAGTAGCGGAAGTTGACGCCGAGATCCACCCACGGGTTAAGGCCCTGCTCGAACGGCAGCTCGATGCCGAGCCCGATGGACAGCCCGCCAGCCTCCGACGCGCCGCGGTTGACGGCCTCCATAGCCCCCGGTCCGCCGCCGGTGATCACCGCGCACCCGATCCTGGCCAGCGCAGCGCCGACTTCGACGCCGACTGCGTACTCTGGGTGTTCCCGGGGGGTCCGCGCCGAACCGAACACGGTCACCGCGCGCGGCACCTCGGCTAGCGCGCCGAAGCCCTCCACGAACTCGGACTGGATGCGCATCACCCGCCACGGATCGGTGTGCACCCAGTCAGACGGGCCGCGCGAGTCCAGCAGCCGCTGGTCGGTGGTGGTCTGCTCGCTCAACCTCGCCCGGCGCAGCACCACGGGTCCGCGTTGCTTCTCCTGGGGGCGTTCCGAGCCATTCGGCTCGCCCCACACGCCTTCGATTGTCATGCGGTCGAGAGTACGCACGGGCGATCGGCGGCCAACGCGTGCCCGCCCAGAGAAATGCCTGTTCACGAGGGATTCACACGAGCGTGCAGCGGCGTACGATACGAAGAAAAGATCTAGTGGCGCCGGCGACGCCGGCCGCGCACACCACGCAGATCCGCCTCGATCTACGCAGGCGCCGGAGCGGGTCGCCGGGCACGACCAGAATCGAGCCCGGGAGCCAGCCATGCTCATCGAACTGCTGATCCTCATCATCGCCCTGGGTGTTATCTACGTAGCCGCGAGCGTCAAGGTCATCAAGCAGTATGAGCGCGGCGTCGTGTTCCGCTTCGGCCGCCTGCAGGAGCTCACCCGCGGACCAGGGCTGACGACGATCGTCCCGGTGATGGACCGAATGCGGAAGGTCAACTTGCAGATCGTCACCATGCCGGTGCCGGCCCAGGAAGGCATCACCCGCGACAACGTGACCGTCCGGGTGGACGCGGTCGTCTACTTCAAGGTCGAGGACCCTGCGCGCGCAATCGTCAACGTCGAGGACTACCTGTTCGCCGTCGGCCAGGTCGCGCAGACTTCGCTGCGCTCGATCATCGGCAAGAGCGACCTGGACGACCTGCTGTCCAACCGCGAACGGCTCAACCAGGGCCTGGAACTGATGATCGACAACCCGGCGCTGGGCTGGGGCGTGCACATCGACCGGGTGGAGATCAAGGACGTCTCGCTGCCGGAGTCCATGAAGCGCTCGATCGCCCGCCAGGCCGAAGCGGAACGCGAAAGGCGTTCGCGAGTCATCTCGGCGGACGGCGAGTTCCAGGCGTCCCGCAGGCTCGCCGACGCGGCACACGTCATGGCCGACACCCCGGCCGCGCTCCAACTGCGCCTCCTGGAAACGGTCGTCGAAGTGGCCGCGGAGAAGAACTCCACGCTGGTGCTGCCCTTCCCGGTCGAGCTCCTGCAGTTCGTCGACACCGCGAAGCACATCGGCGCCGCCATGAGCGGAGGCGCAGCCCCGAGCGAGGAGCCCGCGAAGCAGCCGGTGGAGCTCACCGACGCGGAGCGGGAGGCGGCGGAGCTTCCCGCGGCGGGGCCGGAGGCAGCACAACTGCCGCAGCAACGCGAGGAAACCGACGGCCGGAGGGCGAGCACGACGAAGCCGGCGGAGCGCTCGGAGAGCGCAGGCAGCGGCGAGGAGTCGATGCGGCAACGCCTGATCCCGCAGGGTGAGCCGAGTGAGCGGCACCCGTGACCGAATTGCCTGGTCACAAATGTCCCTCAGGATCACGAGAGGAAGCGGTGGAGGACCTCGGCGCAGTGGCGGATCTCGGCCGTCGCAACGTGCTCCTGCCTGGTGTGGGCCAAGGTCGGTGAGCCCGGGCCGAAATTCACCGCGGGCAGGCCGCGGGCCGCGAAGCGGGCCACGTCGGTCCAGCCGAGCTTCGCAACCGGCTGCGCGCCGGAGGCCTCGACCAGCTGTGCCGCCGCCGGGGCGGTCAAACCTGGCAGCGCGCCCGGGGCCCCATCGACCACCGCGACCTCAAAGCCGTCGAAGACCTCGCGGAGGTGGGCTTCGGCTTCAGCCAGCGACTTGTCCGGGGCGAACCGGTGGTTGACCGACACCACGCACTCGTCCGGCACCACATTGCCCGCGACACCGCCGTCGATCCGCACCGCCTGGAGGCCTTCCCGGAATTGCAGGCCGTCGATCACCGGGTTGCGCGGCGTGTAGTCGACCAGCCGCTGCAGCACCGGGTGCGCCGCGTGGATCGCGTTCACCCCCATCCATGCCCGAGCCGTGTGCGCACGGGTGCCCGTGGTGCGGACCTCCACCCGCATGGTGCCCTGGCAGCCCGCCTCGATCGCGGCGTTCGACGGCTCGCACACCACTGCGAGGTCGCCGGCCAGCCAGTCCGGCAGTTCCCGCTCGATGCGGTTGAGGCCGTTGCGCTCGGCTTCCACTTCCTCGCAGTCGTAGAACACGAAAGTCAGGTCGTGGCGCGGTTCGGTGAGGGTTGCGGCGAGGTACAGCATGACCGCGTCGCCGCCCTTCATGTCGACCGTGCCGCAGCCGTGCAGGACCTCCTCGGCGCCCGACCCGGTGCGCCGCAGCGGGAGGTTGTCGTTGATCGGCACGGTGTCCAGGTGTCCGGCCAGCACCACCCGCGAATCCCGGCCGAGGTTCGTCCGCGCCAGCACAGCGTCGCCGTTGCGCAGCACTTCGAGGTGCGGCGCTTGGGCGCGCAACGCCTGCTCCACCGCATCGGCGATGGCTTTCTCCCCGCCGGAAACGCTGGGGATGTCTACCAGCGCGGCGGTGAGCTCGACGGGGTCAGCGGTGATGTCAAACGACGCAGTCACGCCCCGGAGGCTACCCGGGAGGGCTCCGTTTCCGCTGGTAGGGCCCGTGAGCACCGCTGAGCGCCACCGCAGGAGGAACGCACTCACGGGACCTGAACAGCAGAAACGAAATTCGCCGGACGTCGGGAACGGATGGGAACCGGATCCGCGCAACCACCGTCCAACGCGTGATCATCACGCTAGGCTGCCGCCGCTGGAGGTGGGCATGGATTACACGGCAAATCCCGACGCGCTCAGGAAGGCTGGGGCGAGCGCGAAATCGGCCGGCGAACAGGCCGGGCAGGTCAAGCTCGGACCCCCGACCGAGGACATCGCCGAGGCGATGCCCGGCGGCAAGTCCGAAGGCGCGGCGAAGCAGGTCGCGCAGAGCTGGGAGAAGGCGATCAAGTCCTGGAGCGAGGCCGCCATCCAGCACGGCGATTCGCTGAACGCGACCGCCGAGGAGTACCAGAACTCCGACGAGTCCAGCGCGGCCGACATAGGCCGCCTCGAAGCACCGGCCGAAAGGTAGGCAGCGAAATGGTGTCCTACGCAGGTGTGCGTCGCTGGAAACCGGAGGGCCTCGACGCCGTCCACAACGACCTCGGCAAGCGCCGCTACGACCTGATCAACCTGCAGGACGAGCTGGACGGCGCCAAGAACCCCGAGCGCTGGACCGGGAAAGCCGCCGACGGCTCGGCCAAGCAGCACGAGAAGCTGATATCGGACATGCGCTCGCTGGTGGCCGAGGTCTCCACCGTGCGGGTCGCGGTCGCCGCGGCGGCTGACGACGTCGCCAGGATCAAGCAGCAGATCCAGCAGGCCGACCACGAGGCGCAGGCCAACGGCTTCGAGATCACCGAAGAGGGCGGTGTCAAGGACGTCAAGCCGCCGCAGGACGTGCCGGAAGACCAGTTGGAGCAGGTCAAGCAACAGCGAATCCAGGTCCGCGACAAGCTGGTCGAGACGATCGAGAAGATCCTCGACGAGGCGCAACGCACCGACGCCGAACTCGCCAAGGCGCTGACCTCAGCGGAGAAGGACGAGATCAAGCCCGGCAACGGCGATTCCCTGGCCGATGCCGCGAACACCGACGACATCAATGCCCTCTCGGAGTCCGCCGGGAAACCGGAGGACGACTCGCCGAAGGCCGCAGCCCAGTGGTGGAAGTCGCTGTCCGACGAGCAGCGCGCGGCGCTGCGCGAGAACCCGCCCGAATGGCTGGGCAACCGCGACGGCATCCCCGCGGAGGTCCGCGACGAGACCAACCGCGGCCGGATCGACGACATGCGCGGCGACCTGCAGGCAGCGAAGGCGAAGCTGGAGCAGGGCGGCGTTTCCGAGGACGAGAAGGAAAAGCTCCAGCAGGTCAACGACAAGCTCAAGTCCCTCGACGAGGTCGAGAAGACCATCGCCAAGGAGAACCCGCCGCGCCAGTTGCTGGTGCTCGACAGCAGCGGCGAGCGGATGAAGGCCGCCGTGGCGGTGGGCGATGTGGACACCGCCGACCACGTCTCGGTGTTCAACCCCGGCTACACGACGACGGTCCAGGGCAGCCTCGGCGACTACGACTCGAAGATGCAGGAACTGGTCAAAGAATCGAAGACCGAACTAAACCGCAACGGCAGGGACGACAGCGTCGCCGCGGTGGCCTGGCTGGGCTACGAGGCCCCGCAGAAGTCCGAGGACACGGACGTTTTCGGCGATTCGGTGGTCAGCCCCAACTCCGCCCAGGAAGGCGGGGAGAAGCTGAACAACTTCTACAAGGGCATCAACGAGTCCCGCGACACCGACCCGCACCTGACGGCTATCGGGCACTCCTACGGCTCCACCACCACCGGCTACGCCCTGCAGGGCGGCGGCCACGGCGTCGACGACGCGATCATCTTCGGCTCCCCCGGCGTCGGTACGAATGACATCGGGGACCTCCACGTCCCGGAGGGACACGCCTACCGGCTGGAAGCCAAGGACGACCCGGTCGCGGACTTCGCCCGGTTCGGCGGCGACCCGTCCCACATGGACGGTTTCAAGGACCTGTCAACCGAGAAGTCGGCCGAGGGCAAGGGCGTCGAGGGCCACAGCGATTACCTGGAACCCGACACCACCAGCCAGCACAACATGGCTTCAGTGGTCGCGGGCTTGCCGGAGGACACCGTGGCGGGCAAGACCAACGGCGTCGGCGATGTGATCTCCTACGTGCCGCACCAAGCCCAGGAAGCAGGCTCCGCGATCTACGACTTCGGCGAGAAGACGGTGTCCGGCACCAAGGGCCTGGGTGAGAAGACGGTATCCGGCATCAAGGACCTCTTCTCATGAGAAAACTCATCCTGTCCGTCCTCTGCGGTCTGCTGGCCACCAGCTGCGCGAGCGGACCTGAACCGTCCGACGGGGGAAACGTGTCAGACCCGCACAGCATGTTGCAGCACCGACCGTCCATGGAAGAGATCACCTCGCGCTACGAGGAGACGCAGCAGAAGCTGCGGGATCGGCTGTCCGCCGATCTCGGCCTCGCGACGCCGTGGATCAACAAGGGCGACCGCGGCCAGGCGGCCTGCCAGGGCAAGGAGCTCTCGCACGTCGACGGCGCCGAAGAGCACAGCCTGGACACCTGGGTCTACGAGGGCAACATCCCGGACAGCCAGTGGGGCCGGGCTCAGCAGATCGCCATCGACGTCACCAAGGAGTACGGCTTCAAGGAGCTGGAGATCGTGGTGAACCGGCCTGGCGACCACAAGGTCGAGATGCGGGACGACTTCGGCGCGAAGCTTCAGTTCGGCACCAAGGTGAACACGATCTTGAACGTCCGCACCGGCTGTCACCTGCTCCAGTCAGCCAAGGGCCGACCCCGGTAGCGGTCGCCGGCCGAGTCCTTCGGGTTGCTGCGGTAGCCCGAAGGACTCACGGCCGAGTCTCCGCAGCACCCGAGCACTTCGAAAGACAAGGCAGCATCGACCCCGGCGCGGGCGACACCCTCGCGGCCGCCTCGATGCAGACCATGGCGGCAGCCGCCAAACCTCCGGCCGACGGCGGTCCGGCGGAGAACGCCAAATGGTGGAAGTGGTTGTCGGACGCCGAACGCGAGGCGTATTTCAAGAATCCGCCCGCCTGGCTCGGCAACCGCGACGGCATCCCGGCCGAGGTCCGCGACAAGGCCAAGCGCGCCCGCGTAGACGACGAGCGCTGCGCGCGGCAAGGGCGGAAGGCCGAACTGCAAAAGGGCGGATCAACGCCTCACGGGAGGATGACCCGCACCTCACCGCGATCGGCCAATCCTACGGCTCCACGATCCCCGGATACGCGATGCAGCGCGAGGGCTACGGCGTCGACGACGCGCTGTTCTCCGGTTCGCCCGGCGTGGGCACCGACGATGTGAAGGACCTCAGGGTGCCGGCCGGGCACTCGTACCGGATCGAGGCGAACAACGACTGGTGGCCGACCTGGGCCGCTTCGGCGGCGACCCCAGCCAGCTGGACGGGGATGACCGGCCTGTCCGCGAAGGCTCCGAGCACGGCAAGGGAGTCGAGGGTCACAGGCAGCTACTTCACCACCGGCAGTACCAGCCAGAACATGAGCACCGTGGTGGCCGGAGTCCCGGATCGGGCGGTCAAGGACGATGGCCGCGGCATCGGCGACATGATCTCCGGCATCATCTCCTGAGGCGACCGCCGCCAGCACCGACCCGACGGGGGAATCGTGGAAGACCCGCGCAGCCTGCTCCACCAGCGCCCCAGCATCGAGGAGATCAGCGAGCGCTACGAACAGATGCAGCAGCGACTGCTGGACCGCCTCAACACAGAGGTCGGGCCGCTGTCGTGGGCGATGTCGGACCCGGTCAGCCGGGCTGGCTGCACCGAGTTCCCGGACGTCTTCGACGCGGAGAGCCGGGTGCTGGAGTCGTGGCGGGCGCCCGGCAACCTCCCGGACGACCAGTGGCCACTGGCCGTGGAGATCGTCCAGGAGATTACCGTCGAGTACGGCTTCGGCGAGCCCGAAATCATCGTCAACCGCAGCGGCGACCACGAGATCATCGGCAATGATCAGTACGGCGCGGTCTACCAGTTCGGCACCGCAGCCGACACGGTGCTGATGATCACCACAGGCTGTCACCTGCTCGCCGCCGCAAAGGGCTGAAAGCCTGTTTCCACACTCGTGTCGCGTAGCGATGCGGGTAGCGGAACCTAAGCCGCCGACCGGGCTGCGCCGATCCCGACTACCCCGCCCTAGCCTCTGGCACCCACGGGCCGTCCGGCGCGCCCGGTGAGACCCACCCCTGCGGGCCGCCGCCACCTGCGCCGATTACCGTTCCCGGTATGAGTGCACAGTCTCCCGACCCGCAGACCACGGGTGCCCACGGCGTGGGCCTGGCCACCGTGACCGACGACGGCACGGTGCTGGACACCTGGTTCCCCACCGTCAAGCTCGGCGAGCCGGGGCAGTCCGGAACCACGCGGCTGACCGCCGAGCAGGCAGCCGAGTCCCTTGGCGAGGCCGGGGCAGCCCTGCTCGGACGGGACGAGGCCCGCGGGGTCGAGGTCGTCGCGGTGCGCACCGAGATCAGTCGGCTCTCCGACGAGCCGGTCGACGCGCACGACATCTACCTGCGCCTGCACCTGCTGTCGCACCGCCTGGTCCGCCCGCACGGGCAGAACCTCGACGGGATGTTCGGCCTGCTCGCCAACGTCGTGTGGACCAACCACGGCCCGTGCCCGGTGGAGGGCTTCGAGGCAACCCGGCTGCGACTGCGGGCGCGCGGCGCAGTCACCGTCTACAGCGTCGACAAGTTCCCACGCATGGTCGACTACGTCGTGCCGTCCGGGATCCGCATCGGCGACGCCGACCGGGTCCGGCTGGGCGCGCACCTCGCCAGCGGCACCACCGTGATGCACGAGGGCTTCGTCAACTTCAACGCCGGCACGCTGGGCGCGTCGATGGTGGAGGGCCGGATCTCGGCCGGGGTCGTCGTCGGCGACGGCTCCGACGTCGGGGGCGGCGGCTCGATCATGGGCACCCTCTCCGGCGGCGGCAAGGAGGTCATCTCCATCGGCGAGCGCTGCCTGATCGGCGCCAACGGCGGCGTGGGCATCTCGCTGGGCGACGACTGCGTCGTGGAAGCGGGCCTGTACCTCACGGCGGGCACGAAGGTGACACTGCCGGACGGCACCATCACCAAGGCCCTGGAACTGTCCGGCTCGGATGGCCTGCTGTACCGCCGCAACTCCACCACCGGAACGATCGAGGTCACCGCCCGCACTGGCGGAAAGGTGGAGCTAAACGCGGCGCTCCACGCCAACGACTGACCCGAACGGGCTTCCGGCACCACGAAGGGCGCCTTCGACCGACCTCGGGCCGGGGCGGGTTCTAGCGATCCCCGCAACACCCTGGATTTAAGGGTGTTGCGGGGATCGTGGTTTCTGAGGTAATTCGGCAGCACATGCCTTTGCCGCCTCGAGTTGCCTGATGGTGCCTCAGCATTGCGTGCGTTTGTCACGACCAACGATCAGCTCGCAGCCTGACACGGCCACCACACGTCCTGACAAGATCCACAAACCAAAAAACCACTGGTCAGAGCACATACGCTCCCAGATGGGGCCCTTCACCGGCAATCCGGGCGGTTTCCACTGGATGTATTAGGCATCGCGCGGGGCGGTCGGTTTTATCATTGGCAATGGCTACCAGCTGGCAGCAACGAGACCTGACGAGCGTTGTCGAACTGCCCGCCGAGCCCTTGGCGGCCGATCGGCGGGCGCCCCTCGCCGAGCACATCCGGGCCGGGTTGGACGCCCGCCTGCGCGCCCTGATCGCGCACGATCCTGGCACCAGACGAGGCGAAGATCCCGAGGAACTGCACCAGATGCGGGTATCGGTGCGCCGGATGCGCGCGATGCTGCTGTCCGGCCGACCGTTGCTCGATCAGGACTGGTCGGAGCCGCTGCGCGCGGAGCTGGGCTGGCTGGGCAAGGCGCTGGGCCCGGTCCGCGATCTCGACGTATTGCTGGAGCGGCTCCGCGAGGAGAGCGCCGACCTCCCGGCCGACGAGCGCGCCGCAGCGGACCGGCTGATTTCCGGGCTGGAGGCCGAGCACGGCCTCGCGCGAGTCGCGATGCTCACCGCGCTGGACAGCGACCGGTACCTGGCCCTGCTCCGTCGGGTCGCCGACGCGCTCCGCTGCGGACTGCCGACTCCGGAGTCCGATATGGACGCTGAGCGCGAGCTGCGCAGGCTGGTGGTCGGCCAGTTCCGCAAACTCCGGAAGTCCGTTGCACAGCTACCGGAAGTGCCCGCCGACGACGAACTGCACGCGCTGCGCATCCGGGGCAAGCGGGTGCGCTACACCGCGGAGCTGGCGCAGCCCGCGTTCGGGAAACCGATGCAGCAGCTGATCAAGGCGGCGCGGCAGTTCCAGGACGTGCTCGGGGAACACCAAGATGCCTGCGTCGCGGAGGAGCGCGTCCGCGCTCTGCTCAGCAACCTGGGCGAAGACGTCGACGCCGCGGTCGCCTTCGTGGCGGGGCGCCTGGTCGAGCGCGAACAGACGCGCAAGGCAGCACGCCGAACCCAGTGGAAATCGGCTTGGGAAGACCTGGACACCGCGGCCGCGGCGATCTGACGGCGCTTCCCCCTGACAAAGCGCCTGTGAGTGCTTTTAGGCGCTATAGAGGACTATAGAGGACCAATGCCCGGCATCGGGGCTGTCCTCGCCAGAGACGTCTGAGAACCCGCAGGGGTGCAAGTGTCGTAGGTGGGCTAAGCGGCTGGCGCCGCTTCAAAGACAAAAGCCCGGCCTACCACATCCCGGACGGCCACTTCCAAAACAGCCCCTACAGCACCCAGCACTCACGGGGCTGAACAGGTCATTCACCCAGGCGCTTGGCGACTGCGGCGATGCGCTCATCCGTCGCCGTCAGGGCGATGCGGACGTGGCGGTCGCCCGCCGGACCGTAGAAGGTGCCCGGCGCGACGAGAATTCCCCGCTGCGCCAACCAATCCACCGTCTGCCAAGCATCGTCACCGCGGGTCGCCCACAGGTACAGGCCCGCCTGCGAGTGCTCGATGCGGAACCCCGCCGCCTCCAGCGCGGGCCGCAGCACCGCCCGCCGCGCCGCGTAGAGCTCGCGCTGCGCGCTCACATGCGCGTCGTCGCTCAGCGCCGCAGTGATCGCCTCCTGCACCGGGCGCGGAACGAGCATCCCCGCGTGCTTGCGCAGCTCCAGCAGGCGCCCAACCAGATCCGGATCGCCAGTGATGAAACCGGCGCGATACCCCGCCAGGTTCGAGGACTTCGACAGCGAATGCAAAGCGAGCACGCCGCGGAAGTCGGAGCTCACCGAGGGGTGCAGAACCGACACCGGTTCGGCTTCCCACCCGAGCGCGAGGTAGCACTCGTCGGAGGCCACCACCGCGCCGAGTTCCCGCGCCGCCCGAACCGAGTCGGCGAGCCGCTGCGCGCCCAGCACCCGCCCGGTCGGGTTGGACGGGGAATTCAGCCACAGCAAAGCGGTTCCGGCAGGGGGTAGCTCACCGGGCGCGAGCCGGACCACCTCGGCGCCGGCGATCTTCGCGCCCACCTCGTAGGTCGGGTAGGCCAGGTCCGGGATCGCGACGATGTCACCGGGCCGGACGCCGAGCAACGTCGGCAGCCAGGCCACCAGTTCCTTCGAGCCGATGGTCGGCACCACCGCGTCCGGCGCCAGGCCGGTTACGCCGTGGCGCCGGTGCAGCGCGGCGACGGCGGCTTCGCGCAGCTCCGGGGTGCCGTGCGTGGTTGGGTAGCCCGGCTGGTCGGCCACCGCCGACAACGCCCGCTGCAGGTTCTCCGGCACCGGGTCGACCGGCGTGCCGACCGAGAGGTTGACGATGCCGTCCGGATGCGACCGGGCTGTGGCGGTCTGAGCCGCCAGCGAGTCCCACGGGAAGTCCGGCAGCTGCGGGCCCCGGGGTCCGGGCGCCGGGGCGCCCGGACCGGTTTCGGAGCTCATTCGCCCTGCGGGGGCAGGCTCTTGATGGGCTCGACGTCCTTGTCGACCTTGCCCACCTTCGCGGCACCGCCCGGCGAGCCCAGCTCGTCGAAGAAGTCCACGTTCGCCTTGGTGTAGGCGGCCCACTCCTCCGGCACGTCGTCCTCGTAGTAGATGGCCTCCACCGGGCAGACCGGTTCGCAGGCACCGCAGTCGACGCACTCATCGGGGTGGATGTAGAGCATCCGCCCGCCCTCGTAGATGCAATCGACAGGGCATTCCTCAATGCATGCCTTGTCGAGCACGTCGACGCAGGGCTCGGCGATCACGTAGGTCACGGTTGCTCTCCTGCTCGAAGCGTTATCCTACTCGCGCTCAGGAACCTCCTGAGGCGACTGCTGACAGTATCTCTCGTACCCGCCCTGGGCACGTAACTGGTCCCACAGCGCGGGAGCCGGACCGACTCTACGATGCCGGGTTAACGGCGTAAACCATTGCCCCGCAACCACTGCGCGCCGAGCCGCCCGACCTTGCGCAGAGCCGATCTTTCGCCCAGGTAGCCACCTACGACGCCGACGACCGGGACGCTGCCGAGCAAGTCGTGGCAGAAGCGGCCCTGCGGTCGCTTGTCGAGTTCCGAATCGATCTCCCACAGTGCACGTGCCATTCGCCACACCGTGCGCGCGACCGCCTTCGGCGTCGGCTGGCCGTGCTCCCGGCGCGAAGCCTCGATGTCCTCGGTGAGTTCCGAGACCCGTTCGTCGTCCTCGGCGTGCCCCGCCGCGAGCTCAGCCGAGAGCTCGCGTTCGAGCAGCACCTCCGCGATCAGCTGCACCTTCACGGCCTGGTCGGTCACACCGTGCTCGGCGGCGATGGCGCACAACACCAAGCCCTGCCCTGTGATGCCGACAGCGTTGCGGATCGGCAGCCGCGATGTGATCACCCCGCCGAACCGGGGCAGCCCGGCGACCAGCGCAAGGAACCTCCCGACCCGCGATGCCCACCAGTCACAGCGATCCTCGACGGACATCGCATACCAGGCGGAACTGCCGGGCAGTTGCATCCCGTCGAGCTGGCGCAGGACCTTCCGCAGCGCCCCGTCGGACTCACCCACCTCCAGCTCCCCGGTCCGGCCGCGCAGCCGCAGCGGATCCGACTCGCGCAAGGCATCAAGCACCGGCGCGGTCGCTCGCACGAACGGCCGCAGCACGGCCGCGATCCGCTCGTCGGTCAACACCTCAGCCATCGCCGCTCCCGGACTTCACGTCCTGGGGTTCTTCCCCATCACGATTCCGAGCATCAGCGCGCTCGGCAATGCGCCACCGCCGATCAGCAGCAAGGCGCGCCAATCGTTTAGCAGCACGATGTCGCCACCCGGCCCGAAAACTCCGAACACGAACACCGTCGCGAACCACACCAGCAGCGGCGCACCGGCCACCCGGCGCCTCGGCGAGAGCCTCGCGGCCTCGGCCACCAGCAGCGGCGTGGTCACCACCGCCACCGCGGCCGTGATCGGGAACTGCACGGAGCCGATGTAGGACGGGAGGAACAGCAGCTCGATCAGGGCCAGCAGGACGGCATCGAGCAGCAGGAAGCCGAGCAGCACACGGTCACCTGCGGTCAACGGTCGCCCACCGGCTCGGTTCCGCTCACCCCGAGCCCGCCGAACAGATCCGTCCGGCAGCCCTGCGGATCACCCGTCGCCAACACGTAGTGCTCGGAGGTCACGACCGGCTGCGCGACACCGTTGGACAACGCGTAGGCCGCGACGCCTTCGCCGTTGTGCCACTGGTCCAGCCACACCTTGACCTGGGTGCCGTGCGCGCGCAGGGCGCTGATCTTGGCTGGCAGGTGCTCGGACACGTCGACGACCGTGGTGATGGACTCGTCGTCGACGCTGGCCAACTCGTGCGGCTGGGGCAGCTCGAACGGCAGGTCCTCGGCCTGCGCCAACGCGGCAAGCCCCTTCGCGACCACGTCGCGGGACACAACCGCGTAGAACACCCGCTGCACGTCGGAGACCTTCGCGGCCGCCGCGGCAGTCACCTCGTGGGCCCGGATGTGGTCTGGGTGGCCGTAGCCGCCGTCGGCCGCGTAGCTGACGACCACCTGCGGTTTCACCTCGCGCAGCACGGCTTCCAGCGCATCGGTCTGCTCCTGCAGGTCACCGGTGGCGAAAGCGCGCGGATGTGCGGTCGACAGCGCGCCTGCCTGGCCCGGCTGCTCCCAGAGCATCCCGGAGTCGCGCCAACGCCCCACGCCGCCGAGGAACCGGTGGTCGGCCACGCGCAGCGCGGCGCAGGCCGAGCGCAGCTCGCCGACCCGGTAACCGCCGAGCTGGTCGGCCTGGTCCGAGGCCAAACCCCACAGACTCTCGGGGATGACCTCGCCTTCCTCGCCGAGGGTGCAGGTCACCACGACCACCTGCACGCCGCGGGCGGCGTAGCGGGCGATCGTCCCGCCGGTCCAGAGGGTCTCGTCGTCTGGGTGTGCGTGTACCAGCAGCAACCTCGGTGGGGCCGTCAGCGTCACCGGACCAGATTAATCTGCGGCGCCCACCACACTGCGCACGGTAGCGGCATTACCCCGAATGTCCGTATCGGCGCGCCGCGAACAGCCCACCGGGTCACGGCACCCATGGCGGAACGGAAACGCCCGCAAGCCGAAGGCAGCGGCGTCTCCGCAGTTTGCAGGCTCCGAATCCGCTTAAGTAGCCGCGCGATCCCATCACGGACGGTGAAAGGCGCCCTGGAGGGGCTGGAGAGGCGGCGATTTCCGCCGAAACGCCGCCTGGCAACCCGCCCGCGCGGGTTAATAACCGTCGCTGTCGGCGTGCGTCCCGACCCATCGGGCAGCGGTGGAGAACGGCCCGGCCAAGCCGTTGCCCGCATCGACGCCGGTCACTTCCCGGCGCAGCGCCATCACCTGGGCCTGCTGATACAGCGGCAGCGCGACCGCGTCGCGCCACAGCACGGGCTCGACGGCTGCCGACGCCTCGGAGAACGGCACCTGACCGGTCACCGCCGCGTCGATCGTCGGCTGCAGCAGCCGGTCGCAGAATCCGGCGTCGTTGTACGGGAACGGCTTCTCGCTGTCCTTGGCCACGCCTGGGCAACCGTACGAAGACGCCAACATCGCCGCCGGGTCGCCCCCGGCCGGACGCGGCGCGATGGCCATGTCCACCGACCCCGACCCGCCGGACTCGCCGGACTGCGGATTGGCCGACAGCATCTCGCCGAACAGCTGATCACCGGTCGGCGTCACCACGGTCGCCTGGATCCCCTGGTCCCGCAGCTGTCGCGCGGCCGCCTCGGCGATCCGGATGTAGGACTCGTGCTCGAACGGCGCCGCGATGACCAGGTTCAACGGCCGCCCGTCCCGCAGCCAATCTCCGCCGCCGCGGTGGTACCCGGCCTCGTTGAGCAGCCGCTCGACCTGCGCGGGGTCCGGCCGGTCCGGCAGCCCCGGTTCGGTCGGCGTGTAGCCGCGCTCGGACGGCGCGAGCACCTGGGCGTGCGCCTGGAGCTGCTCCGCAGGCCCGCCACCGGTACCGGCCTCGATCAACGCGGGCCGGTCGAGCGCGGCGAGGACCGCTCGGCGCACCTTGACCTCCGCCAGCGCCCGGCTGTCGTGCCGCAGCAGCACCTCCATGGTGGCTGGGCGGGGCACGGTGATCAGCTGCACCGCGTCGCCGAGGTCATGAAGCGCCTGCATGGTGCCCCGGTCCGCACCAAACACCGCCAGGTGGCTGTCGCCGCTGCGCAGCGCCTCGACCTGGCGGGCCTTGTCGATCGCGCGCAGCACGATCCGGTCCGACTGCGCGGGCGGGCCCCAGTACCGGTCGTTGCGCTCCAGGATGATCTCGCCGCGGTCGAGGTCGATCTGCCGGATCGCGAACGGCCCGCCAGAAGCCGGGTAGCCGCCGTCGAGCACCGTCGCCCAACCGCGCGGCGCGTCCCGCAGCAGGTGCGCGGGCAGCAGGTTGTTGAAGAGCGTCTGCCAGCCGGGGAACGGCTTGGCGAAGGTGACGTCGACGGTCTTACCGCCCTGCCGCGACGCCACGTCGTCGATCAACTGGTAACCGGCCGGGTCGGCCACCCCTGGCTGGGAGCGCAGCTGTTCCCACAGGTAGACGAAATCCTCGGCGGCGATCGGTGCGCCGTCGGACCAGTTGGCCTCGCGTCGGATCCGGTAGCGCACGGTGAACTTCTCCGCGTCCGGCACCACCTCGGCCGACTCCATCAGCGTGCCATCCAGCTGCAGGTTGCCCTCCGGCGCCGGGCGGAACACCGACGGCAGCATCAGGCTGGCCAGCGCCGAACTCGTCGGCGACAGGTCGGCGAGCGTGTGCGGGTTGAACCCGCCTTCGAGCTCGTCGACACCGACGACGACCTCCACTGGCATCGGCTGCGTAGGCGGAGCGCTGGTCGTCGAGGACTGCGTCGGGGGTTGCGGTGGCACAAGCGGCGGCGGGGGCGCATTCGTGCAGGCGGCCACCACGCTGACGGTTGTCACCAGCAGGCAGACAGCGGCCAGTGGGCGGCATCGACCCAAGGACACGCCGAACCTCCCCTCACGTCTGCTCCCCCAGAACACCCCGGCCCACCCGGGGCGGCTCGCACGTGCGGAAGACGCGCGAGAGCCCTCCATAGTTCCTGCCGTCGACGAAATGATCGACACCGGGGTCGAAGCCCAGTGTCCTCGCCGCCCACCCGCGCCGCGTGCGGATCGGCGAAATCCCGGGCGGGCTCGACGTAGGAGCTCAGCAAGCGCGGAACAGCGATTTCGCGCGAAATCGCCACCCGGGCACGCCTTTAGTTGGCGTTGTTGTCGCGGGCCTTGGCGCGGGAACGCTCGCGGGCGCGGGTCGTGCCGTCCAAGACCACCTTGCGCACCCGGATCGCCGCCGGGCCGACCTCGACGCACTCGTCACCGGAGCAGAACTCCAGCGCCTCCTCCAGCGCGAGCGTCCGCGGCTTGGCCAGCCGCTCCAGCTCGTCCGCGGTGGACGACCGCACGTTGGTGAGCTTCTTCTCCTTGGTGATGTTGACATCGAGATCCTCGGCGCGCGGGTTCTCCCCGACCACCATGCCCTCGTAGACCTCGTTGCCCGGCTCCACGAAGAAGCTGCCGCGGTCGGCCAGCTGCAGCAGCGCATAGGTGGTGGTCGAGCCGGCCCGGTCGGCCACCAGCGAACCGGTGTGCCGAGTGCGCAGCTCGCCCACCCACGGGAAATAGCCCTCGAAGACGTGGTTGGCGATGCCGGTACCGCGGGTTTCGGTGAGGAACTCGGTGCGGAACCCGATCAGGCCGCGGGCGGGCACCACGTACTCCAGCTTGATGCGGCCGGTGCCGTGCCCGTCCATGGTCTCCATCCGGCCCTTGCGGCCGGCCAGCAGCTGGGTGACCGCGCCGAGGTGCTCCTCGGGGGCGTCGATGGTCAGCCGCTCGAACGGCTCGCACAGCTGGCCGTCGATGGTCCGGGTGACCACCTGCGGCTTGCCGACGGTGAGCTCGAAGCCCTCCCGGCGCATGGTCTCCACCAGGATGGCCAGCGCCAGCTCGCCGCGGCCCTGCACCTCCCAGGCATCGGGCCGCTCGGTGGGCAGCACCTTCATGCTGACGTTGCCGATCAGCTCGGCGTCCAACCGGTTCTTCACCAACCGCGCGGTGACCTTGGTGCCGCCGTTGCGGCCGGTCAGCGGCGAGGTGTTGACGCCGATGGTCATCGAGATCGCCGGGTCGTCGACGGTGATCCGGGGCAGCGGCTCGGGGGCGTCGGGGTCGGCGAGGGTGTCGCCGATGGTGATGTCCGGAATACCGGCGATGGCCACCAGATCGCCCGCGGACGCCTCGTTGCACGGCACCCGGTCGAGATTCTCGGTGATCAGCAGCTCGGTGAGCCGGACCTTCTCGACGGTGCCGTCGGCGCGGCACCAGCCGACGGTCTGGCCCTTGCGCAACGTGCCGGAGTGGATGCGGCACAGCGCGATGCGGCCGAGGAAGGAGGACGCGTCGAGGTTCGTCACGAGCGCGCGCAGCGGCGCCTCGGTGTCCGCGGACGGCGCGGGCACGTGCTTGAGCAGCACGTCGAACAACGCGGTGAGGTCCTCCTCGACGGGCAGCTCGCCGTCCACCGGCTGGGCCAGCGAGGCCCGACCGGCGCGAGCGGAGGCGTAGACGACCGGCAGGTCCAGGATCGCCTCCATGTCGAGCTCGACCTCGCCGTCGAGCTCGCTGGCCAGTTCCAGCAGCAGGTCGTGGGCCTCCTCGACGACCTCGGCGCAGCGGGCGTCCGGGCGGTCGACCTTGTTCACCACGAGGATCACCGGCAGTCCGGCGGCCAGCGTCTTGCGCAGCACGAACCGGGTCTGCGGTAGCGGGCCTTCGCTGGCGTCCACCAGCAGCAGCACCCCGTCCACCATCGACAGGGCGCGCTCGACCTCGCCGCCGAAGTCGGCGTGGCCGGGGGTGTCCACCACGTTGATGGTCACCGGCCCGGCGTCGGTCTCCCGCCGGACCGCGGTGTTCTTGGCGAGGATCGTGATGCCCTTCTCCCGCTCCAGGTCGTTGGAGTCCATCACGCGGTCGACGAGCTCCGCACGTTCGGAGAAGGCCCCGGACTGCCGCAACATGGCATCCACCAGGGTGGTCTTGCCGTGATCGACGTGGGCAACGATTGCGACGTTGCGCAGATCACTGCGAATGAGGGCGGCGACGCTGGTGGCGGACACGCGGGTACTCCTGGATCGGCGCAGGTGGGCGCGGCGGGTTGGTCGACTTCGTCCGGGTGCGGGGTGATCCGCAAGGCACCGAGCCGCGGCTCCACTGCGCCGCTGCTGCGGAGCTCATGGGCGCAACCCCCGCCGAGCGGAGGCTCACGCACGTCGACGCGCGGCTCTCCCCAGGGTAGTGCAACCTGATGCAGGACCGGCCGTCGCGTGCCCAGCGCAACATCTGACGCCCGGTTCCCAACATCAAGTTCGCCAATCAAGGTTAGGTTCGCCTAGCCTGTGCCCAACCCCGTCTCGGCATCGGAAGAACAAACCGTGGGCAAAGGCACCATCAAGGTCAAGAAGAAATGTTGTCGGTCTCGACCACCCTGCAAGAGCTGCCCGATCGTGGTGCTGCGCGACTTGCTGCGCGAGGCCAAGGCGGAAGAGGTCAAGAAATCCCAAAAGAAGGTCAAAAAAGAGGCAAAGAAAAAGAGCACGAAATGATCTGACCGCGGCACCTGCCGTGGTTCGCGGATAGCTCTGGGACTACTTGCGAGCGGCAGGGGACAGCGGGTCGGCGTACTTCGCCAGCTCGGGGATCGTCCGCAGCGCGGTGAACTCGATGACCTCGTAGCGTGCGAGTTTGTGCAGCGCGAACGGGTCGGTCGCGAGGATCGCGTCGAGCCGGCCCCGGGACATCGCCCGGGCGATGATCACCCCGCCGCTGCGCGGATGGCGGTGGCCGGCGGCGATGAAGTCGCCAGCGTCGTAATGCTGGGTAACCCATTCGTAGTGATCTACCAGTTGACCGTCGATATCCGATTCTGGCGCGGTGTATTGCAGCAGCACTACAAACATTCTTTCACCGTAGCCCTTCTCCTTGACCGCTGCCGATCACCAAGCGGTAACATTGCGGCGTGCGCGCAATGTCGAACATGTGGTGGGCCGTCCGAGGGCGGCCCAGCGACATCGTGCACTGACACGCAGATCATCGGCCGCTCCGCCGGGCGGCCGAGCTGCATGAGGTCGATCCTGGCGGGCAGCGGCCCAAGACCCGGGAGAGACCAATGACCCGCCTGTCCGGCATCACCCCGTCCGGCCACGTCCAGCTGGGCAACTACCTTGGCGCCGTGCGGCGGTGGGCCGCAGAGCGCGAACCCGCAGACCTGTTCTTCGTCTCCGACCTGCACGCCATGACCACCCCGCACCGTCCGCAGCGGCTGCGCTCGCTGACCCGGGAGCAGTTCGCCGTACTGCTCGCGGCGGGCATCGAACCCGATTCGCTGTTCGTGCAATCGGATCTGGTCGGCGAACTGGGGACGCTGAACTGGATCCTGGAATGCACCTGCTCCTACGGCGAGGCCGCCCGGATGATCCAGTTCAAGGAGCGGGGTGCCGGGCAGGAGTCGGTCCGGGTCGGCCTGCTGACGTATCCGGTGCTGATGGCCGCCGACATCCTGCTGCAGGGCGCCACCCAGGTGCCGGTCGGCAGCGACCAGGACCAGCACGTGGAGCTGGCCCGTACGCTGGCCCGCCGGTTCAACGCCAACTACGGCGACGTCTTCGTCATACCGGAGGCCGTGGTACCCAAGACCGCGGCGCGGATCCGTGATCTCGCCGACCCGACGCGCAAGATGGAGAAGTCCAACCAGCAGAGCCCCGGCGTGGTCTTCGTGCTCGATGAGCCGGACGCCATCCGGCGCAAGTTCCGCCGCGCGGTCACGGACGGCCTCGACGAGGTGCGGTACGACCCGGACGGTCGGCCGGGCGTGGCGAACCTCCTGGAGATCCTCGCCGCCTGCAACGGCACGAGCCCTTACGCCGCAACGGAATCTGCGAGCACCTACGCGGAGCTCAAGGAGGCGGTGGCCGAGGCGGTGATCGAGGAGCTGCGACCGGTGCGTGAACGCGCCCGGGAGCTGCTGGACGCCCCGATGGAGCTGGACCGCATCCGGGCGCACGGGGCGAAGCGAGCGAGCGAACGGGCGCAGCCCCGCCTGCAAGGCGCCCTCCGCGTCACCGGTCTGCGCTGATCCGCTCCGGCGAGGGGCGCCCGCGACCCGGCCACTGGGTCACGGGCGCCCTTCGCCCTGCACTACCTGCGCATTCGTTCACTAGTTCGAGTGGATCACCTGGCGAACACCTGATCAGTATCGGCAGCCTGGACTCATGGGTACCGTGAAGGAAGGCAACACCGCGTTCTTGGTCGAGAGGAGTGCCGCCGTGGCTGCACCATCGTTCGACCCACACGCCCCGTTCGATCCGCTCGTTGACCTGGACGGCCTGTGGACGCCCGAGCTTGCCGAAAGGTACCTACCGATCCCGGGGATGCCCCCGGTCAAGTACGAGTGCCTGGACGGGAAGCTGATCATGAGCCCGCGCGAAGGAACGGCCAATATGTTCGCCGTGTGGACGCTGGGGAAATACCTGGAACTGACAGCGTCCAAGAGCGGGTACCGCTTCTACCTGACAGTCAACGTACTGCTCGATGTGAAGAAGTGGATCGAACCGGACTTCGTCGTACTGAAGCAATCCGGCCAGGGGCGCATCTGGATTCCCCCCGAGGATGTGCTGCTCGCCGGCGAATGCGTATCGCCGTCCAGCAAGCAGTACGACCGCGTCAACAAACCCGCGAGGTGCGCCAAAGTCGGCATCCCCTACTTCATGCGCGTTGAAGTGGATTACTCAGACGGCCGCGTGGACGTCGAACTGCTGCGGTTGCAGGACGGCAAATATCGACCACAGGCCAGGGGCTCCGAAGTCGAGATCTTCGAAACAGAGCTGCCGTTCCCGCTGTCATTCGACCCAGCCGAGCTGCTGGAGCCTTAGTTAGGCCTCCGCGAGTAGCTCGCGGAGGGAGTGGACCAGGACCCGGTCGGCGTCGAGCCAGTCGAGTTCGGCCAGTTCGTCCGCCGACACCCAGCGGACTTCGTTGTGCTCCACCGCTTTCGGTGTTGCCGTGGGGTCCGCGAGTTCGGCCGCGTGGATGCGCAGGAGCATTCCGTTGCTGAGCGGGACGTCGGTGCCGACGCGGCCGGTCGGGCGAACCTCGACGGCGAGTTCCTCCCGGCATTCCCGGATTACGGCGATGGGTTCGTCCTCGCCCGGCTCGACCCGGCCGCCGGGCAGTTCCCAGCGGCCCGCATCCGGCGCCGGGTAGCGGCGTTGCTGCGCCAGCAGTAGTCCCTTGTGGACGATTGCGGTGCCGACGACGATCGGCCGGGACGACCAGGATTCGGCGAGCTCGCGCACGGCGGCGATTCGCGCGGCCAGAACGTCCAGCACGAACCGGCGGACGACGGTGATGTCGGCGAGCCGTCCCAGCGGGCCCAACGGCGTCGTCCAGTGCAACGAGTCGGTTACCAGCGTCCGGGGTCCGACCTCGGCGAGTACCGATTCGTGGCGCAATTCCGGCAGCGGGCCGGAAATGAGCACGGAACTCATCGTGTCGGCATCGGCGCGCACGATTCGAGTAGTCAGATCGGCAGGGAGGCGGGCGATTCTGGTGTGGAAGACGATCTCGTCACCGGGGACGAGCAGCGCGGCCGGACGGGTCGCGGCGCGGCCATTGACGCCGAGGGCGGCCAGCCCGACCTCGGCGGTGCGAGTGTGCCGCAGCGCGGCCCCCACCGTGGCCGGGGGTGCCTCGATCAGTCCGGTGCTCCGCAAAACCGACACGTGCAGACATTTTGCCCCACCCGAGCGGGTCACCCGCCACCGCCTGGTCGGAGGCCGCGCTGCTTGGGTGCACTACGCGCTCGACCGCACCTCAATGCCAGGCGAACGGCAGCCGCGCCAGCAACCGGTACTGCCGCAGGACGCGGGCGCTCAGCCGGTCGCGTGCCGGGGCCAGCGCGCCTCGACGCGGGCACCGCCGTCCGGCGATGTCAAGGCCCGGACCGCGCCGCCTCGACGGCGCACCGCCTCGGCCGCGAGGGCGAGCCCGAGCCCGGCACCGCCGGTGCTGCGCGCCCGGTCCGGCTCGACCCGGTGGAACCGGTCGAAAACCCGCTCGCGGTGCGCCCTCGGGATTCCGGGCCCGTCGTCGTCCACCACCAACCGCACCCAATCCGCTCCGGCGGAGCCCATGCCATCAGCGAAAACTGAGACCCGCACCAGCGTCCGGGTGTAGCGCAACGCGTTGCCGACGAGGTTGTCGAGCACCGTCGACACCTCCGCCGGGTCGGCCAGCACCAGCACCGGTATGGCCGGGACCTCCACCGCGATCCGCGGGCCGGTGCCGGGCGCGCCCGGCGGTTCGAGCCGATCGGCGGCGGCGCGCACCGCCGTCACGAGGTCGACCGGCTGCCCGGGTGCGGCCGTGTCGCGCTCGGCCCGCGCCAACGCGAGCAGGCTCTCCACCAGGGCCGACAGGCGCTGCGCTTCGTGTGCGATGTCCTGGAGGGTCTCGTGGGCGAGTTCCGGGTCCGGGTGAATCACTGCGACCTCGGCCTGGGCGCGGATGGACGCGACGGGGTTGCGCAGTTCGTGCGCGGCATCGCCGGTGAACCGCCGCAACCGCTCGGTGTCGGCGTCGCGCCGGGCGAGCATGGTGTTGAGCTCTTCGGCGAGCGCGCGGATCTCGTCGGCTGCCTCGGGCACCGGCAGCCGCTGACCTTCGGGGAGCCCGGCGGCGGCCACCCGCATCCGTTCCACCGGGCGCAGCGAACGGCGCACCACCAGCCAGGTGGCCAGCCCGACCAGCGCGGCGGCGAGGATCGACCCGAAGCTGAGCAAGCGGCCGGTCTTGCCTGCGGTGTCGGTGAACCCGACCAGTCTCGCGCCGGTGACGACGAGCAGCGGCCGGCCGGTCGGGTCGGGCACGACGACGCCGCGCCACCGGTGGACTTCGGCGGGCGGCTCGAAGTCGATCACGCCGTCGCCGGAGCGCAGCTCGTCGATCTGCCAGTGGTGCAGGCTCGTCTCGGGCAGCCCGTCCAGCGGCGCGCCAGAGGTATCCAGCACCCGGATCTCGGGCGTGGTCACGGCGGAGGGCGCGGTCCCACCGGCGAGGCGGCTCGCGGTCGTAGTGGCGGTGCGCTGCAAGTCGGTGTCGACCGAGTCGATCAGCAGCCAGCTGACGACCCCGGTGCTCACGTGCGCGATCACGCCGAGTCCGATCAGCGCAACGGCGGCGGCCACGACGCTGGTCCGGAACTGGATGGTGCGTCGGTGCCACCACCGGCGCAGGCGCGCGATCATGCCGTTTCGACGCAGACCCGGTAGCCCTGGCCGCGCACGGTCTGCACCAGTTCCCCGGCGCCGGCCGCGGCGAGCTTGCGGCGCAGGTAACCGACGTACACCTCGACGACGTTGCGGGTGACGAACTGCTCCTCGCCCCACACCATGCGCAGCAGGTCGTCTTTGGGCACCACCGCCTCCGGGTGGCTGGCCAGCGCGACCAGCAGCCCGTATTCGCGCGGCGAGAGCGCGATCACCTCGCCAGCCCAGCGCACCTCGCGGGTGGCCCGGTCGATCTCCAGCTCGCCGACCCGCAGGCTCGCCTGCCGCCCAGCGGAGTCGCGGCGCCGCAGTAACGCGCGCACCTGCGCGACCAGCACCAGGAAGGAGAAGGGTTTGACCAGGTAACCGTCCGCGCCGAGATCCAGTCCGTCGGCCTGATCGACCTCACCGTTCTTCGCCGAGATCAACAACACCGGGGTGTTCACGTCGTCGGCGCGCATCCGCTCCAGCACCCGGTAGCCGGACAGGCCGGGCAGCATGACGTCCAGCACGACGACGTCGAAAGCGCCGGTCGAGGCCAGGCGCAGGGCATCGGTGCCGTCGGCCGCGGCGGTCACGTCCATGCCCTCGGCGGACAACCCGCGGCGCAGCGCAGCGCGAACTCCCGGCTCGTCGTCCACCACCAACACCCGCGGAACCATGGCCCAAGCATGCCGATCCGGCAACCCCGACGGCAGGGAAATCTCAGCATGATCTCAGCTCCGAGCCCCATTCTCAGGTTGATCTCAGCCTTGGCAGTCGCTCCGGATTCGTACGCGCCCCGGTACCGGTGGGGTACACGACCGGCGGCTACGACGCTTCGACGCCGGACGTCGAGGCCGGCGCCCGGCATCGACCTTGTCAAAATACTCGGAAAACGATTCCCTTGCGGTCACTGTCCGAAGTGGATCGACGCCATGCGCTGACACCTTCAATCCGGCTCACTGTGATGTCCCTCGCCATGGGATCGGGCGGCTAGCGCCGGGCGAACCACCTACGACAAACGTCGTTCCCGGTGTCGCCGAAGCGCGCCCCGGAGCGCTCCGGCACTGGCGAACCCATGGCCAAATGCGGTTCGACAAGACGATCAATCGTTGCGGAAGTAGCAAGAGAAGACAAGGGTTGAACCGTCGGATCGACATGTCTCACCTGCATATGGCGGCTTAACAGCCTCCATCGCGTCCGCGAAAGTCGATGCGATCGATTGACTGATCAATCAGTAGCTGGTTGAAAACGCAACGCCAGCGGGGTGCGTTGAGGTGAGGAGAGCGGGGGCACCGACCCCGGAGCGGGTCGGCCGTTGTCCTTCGGACTGGGCTACGAGCTGCAGGATTCGATCGAGACGTTCGGCCCGGAGGCCACCGGTTTCGGCCACAGCGGAGCGGGTGGTTTTCTGTTCGGCTGCTGGCCCCGCCTAGGCGTGGCGTTCGCCTTCAGTCCGTGTCTGAATGCGAACCGAAGGCTTCGACAGCCGCTCCCACCGCCTCCTCACGGCCCTCCACACCTGCCTGCAGAACCTGCTCCCAGGGGCGTTTTGCGTGGCGGTGCAGGTAGCGGAACCTCAGCTCTGCGTACCGGTTCCTGCTGCGCGGTTTCGCCAGCAAATCCGGTCGCGTGGGCCGTTAGGCTCGGTGCATGGACTTCGAGGTGGACGACTCGCGGGCTCGAATCGATCGCGACGTGGTGTGGGAATTCCTTTCCACGCAGGCGTATTGGGGTCAGTGGCGCGAGCGGGAAGACTTCGAACGGCAGATCGACCTCGCTTGGCGGGTGGTCGGCGCCTACCGGAAGCCGGACGGTCGGCTGATCGGCTTCGCCCGGGCGTTCTCCGACGGGGTGGGCACGGCGTACCTGGCCGACGTGTTCGTCGCCCCGGAGACGCGCGGCCACGGCATCGGCAAGGCGCTGGTCCAGGGCATGATCGAGGACGGCCCCGGCCGTGCCTTCCGCTGGATGCTGCACACCGACGACGCGCACGACCTCTACCGCGCGTACGGATTCGTCGAGCCCGACCACACCTACCTGGAACGCCCCAGCCTCCTCTCGTGATCGGGTTGCTCGCCGGGTGGAGGTCGGCGCGTCGAACGTCCACCATGTCGGTATGACCGAACTGCTCACCGACACCCAGGTCTCCGACGCGCTCCAGCACCTGCCGGAGTGGCGCCAGGACGGCGTCAAGCTGACCCGCACCGTCGAATTCGGCGGCTTCCCGCAGGCTATCCAGGCGGTGACCCGGATCGCCGAGATCGCCGAGAACGAGAACCACCACCCGGACATCGACATCCGCTGGCGCACCGTGACGTTCTACTGCACCACCCATTCGAAGGGCGGCATCACGGCCAACGACACCTCGCTCGCCCAAGAGATCGACAACGTCGTGGAGCAATTCGAATAGTGACCGGCCCGCTGCCCCCGCCTGGATGATGTTTGCGCAGGTCGTTGCCCGTGAGCGGTTTGGGGGCCATCGCACCCGGACCCGCTCACGGGACATGACCAGGCAAAACCCTGGGTTCAGGCGATCCCTTCGACGAGGTCCACGGCTTCGAAGGCACATCCCCACGACAGCGCCACGCCGCTGCCCCCGTGCCCATAGTTGTGGATGATGCGCCCGCCTTCGTATTCCTCGACCTCCACACGCACGGCCTCCCGGCCGGGCCTCAGCCCGACCAGATCCGCGAGCACTTCGGCGTCGGCCAGCCGCGGTTCCACCTCGGCGCAGCGACGCCGGATGCCCTCGCTGACCTCGCGGCGCGGCACCAAGTTCCAGTCGTGCTCGACCGCCACGCCGCCGAGCACCACCCGATCGCCGTGCGGCATGTACGCGGCGAACTCACCGGAGTCGGACAGCTCGATGAAGTACTCGTCGATCCCAGGGTTGCGCACCACGACGTGCTGGCCGCGCACCGGGCGGACGCCAGGATCGCCGACCAGCTCCCGCGCTCCGACACCGGTGCAGTTGACCACCGTCGGGGATTCGGCGACCGCGTCGGCCAGCGACGGCACCGGGCTGAGCTGCAGTTCGCCGCCGGCGGCCTGGAACCTGGCGACAAGGTAGTCGAGGTAGCGCGGCATGTCGATCAGCGGCACGGTCGCGTGGTAACCGCTGACGAACCCTTCCGGCAGTTCCTCCGGCGTGCAGGGGCGCAGGTCGGGGATCAGCTTGGCCTCGGACGGGACCGCATCACCGAGGTCGAAGCGGGCCGCCATCCGCCCGGCGGCGAGGTGCACCCCTGAGCTCTCGTCGCGGGCCAGCGCGGTGAACTCGGCGTGCGAGCGAGTCACCCAGTACAACACCCGTTCGGCGGGTCGCAGCATCGCCGGACCCCACATCGCGCCCGCGACCGCGGAAGTCGTGTCCTGCGGCCGATCGGCGGTCCGGATGCGCACGCGTTGGCCCGCTTCGGCGAGGACGACCCCGGTGGTGAGGCCCTGCACGCCCGCGCCGATCACCAGCACCGGGACTGCGGATGCGGTCATCTTCGACACGCTAGCAGTGAACCGGCGACTCGACGGGCTTGAACGGGCCGTCTAACACAAGTGCAAACGCCCGACGCGGGACGCGCAGAACGCCGCCGCGCGATCCCGTGCGTCGCACGACCGTCGCTGGCGCGAGCGGATCCGAGTGCCGCAGTGCCGCACTTGCTCCGTCGCGGCTGCGCCGCTCAGCTGCGCGATGTTCTTGCCGCGGTCGGTTTTGGTGCCGGTGATGAACAAGATACGCATCAGCCCTCCGCAGCAGCGGCGTTCGGCACATCCCGAATTGCTCCACAAAGGATTATTCGAAACCGGGACCTCCACGAGCGGTCCGGGCGCTGCTGTCAATCCCGCGGAATCCCCGAACCAAGCGGCGGAATGGGCCGCGAGGACGGTGTCGTGGTTGCCTTCTTCCGCCCGCCGCCGGTGCCCGATGGGGCCTCCCCCTGCGTCTCACGGCCGGAGCTGACCTGCCGGACGAGCAGGTCATCCTCGCCGTCCGAACGATCGCGAGCTCCCGCCCACTCCCCTGAACCCGTTTCCGCGGCCCACACCCCCTGAGCGCCTTTGGCCGCTGCATATACCGGGATCTTGAGTCCGATGAGTTGTGTCATTGGTCATGTCTTGGGTGATGTGTCGCTTGGTCACGTCTTCGTCGAGCACATCGTGCGGCGGCGGGCCGAACTGGCGCCCGATGCCGGTGCCGACAACATCCAGGCCGAGCTGGAAACACTGGCCAACACCCAGAATTGGACGGCGCGGGCGTGGCGGGTGCCGGTGCGGTCGACGATCAACCGGATCCTCGACAAACACGGGCAGCTGGCTGGCCAAGACCCCGGCCAAGAAGCCTCGCTCGTCGTGGCGGCGGTTCTCCTACGCGCGTCTGCGGGACTGCTACCAGATCAACGGCACCGAGCACACGCTGGCCGACGGCACCAGGGTGGTCGCCCTGGATGTGATCGACGACTGCAGCCGGGCCTGGGTCGCCTCCCACGTCGCGCCCGCCCAGACCATCGACGCCGCGATCACCGCGATCGACAAAGCGGTGGTCCAGTGGGGTACACCGGGCATGGTCCTGGCCGACAACGGCTCCGCCTTCGCCCACAAAGACCGAGTCAAGGACAAGACCCTGACCAGCCGTTTCTCCCGTACCGTGACCGCCAGGCACGGCAGCCGGATGATCCATTCCAGCGCCTATCACCCGCAGACACTGGGCAAGTGCGAACGCCTGCACCAGACCGCCGACAAGCTCCTCAACCACTACTACCCCAGCCCCCGGCCTCGACCGAGGAACTCCAGCAACGTCTGGATACCGTCCGCGACCACTACAACACTCGACGGCGGCACGGCAGCCTGGACACCATCCCCACCCAGGCCTGGACCGCAGCGTCGTCCCACCGCGGGCCCGGCGACCTGCCCCGACAAAAAGAGTGCGCCGACTTGTTCAAGGAGCGCTAATCCGCCCGGCAACAGGTCAGAAACGCCGCTGATCAGACGTTGAAGCGGAACGATTACGAGCGACTTTCCGATCAGCGCAGATCCAACCGAAACCACCTCTGACCTGCTGAGACGTTGTTCATAACTTCTCGTTGTTTTGCGGCCCTTTTCGGCGTGCTGACGAACGGCTGACGACCGAGCACACCGTTCGGCGGCGCAGGGCGGCTGGCGACCACACGGCTCAAGGTACACCCGCCCTGCGTACAGAGAGCGCTCTCGATGCTCGGACAACTCCGAATCTGCGGATTCTGAGGCCACGCTTGGCGTTGTTTGCGATCAGAGCTCAATGTCTACCACTACCTGCGGTGATCACTATTGCAAATGCCCGTTGCGACACGTCGCTTGCCGTCATTTGACGTTATTTTCCGGGGCTAAGACGGGGCGCAACCCGTCGGATGGCCTGGAGCTCGCGGGACTTCGAGTGGCCAGCCGCACCGAAAACGGTGATGCAGGGCCTACGGTCGATCGCGGTTCGTACAGCGACAAGCACAATTCGACCATCGCTAGCGATAGAGTAACGAAGATCGCGCTACCGCGATACCATGTTTGAAAGTGAGCATGTTGGGACCACGAGAAGACGAGGAAGAATGCGCGAAAGTTTCTTCGGCAGGTTTCCCTTAACGGAAGGCGAGCTCGATCAAATCTGGACGAAAGCCCTTGTAGTATTAGACACTAATACTTTAGTGCATTTCTATCGGTATTCGGTGAACACAAGAAAGGAGTTGCTAAGGGTACTAGAGGAGCTACAGTCAAGACTGTGGATACCACACCAGGTAGCCAATGAATTCCACACCCAACGCTTGGAGCGAATAAAAGAACAACTGGATCTAGGCGAAAAGGTTACCACACTTGCCGAAAAACACTTGAATACCTTGAAAAGCGAGGTCGAGGCACTCTCGCGCAACCCGTTCCTTGATATGACAAAGATAGGTCAAAAGATTGACCGTTTCAAAGAAGATCTAATTGGAAAGATTAAAGAAGAGCATGCGGAGGGGATCGAGTCGTACGGGGTAAGCCTTCACGATGACCCCGTCCTTGAAAAGATGGCGCAGCTTTTTAGTGACCGCGTCGGGCCGCCGTTCACCGACATAGAGAAGGAGAGGCTACAATCCACGGCAGAAGAGCGCTACACATCGAAAATCCCTCCCGGATATAAGGACTCACAAAAGTCCGGCGATGCCAAATATGGGGACTTCATACTGTGGTCGCAACTGATTAACCACGCAAAAGAGACTGAGCAGGATGTACTTTTCGTTACCGACGACAGCAAAGAGGACTGGTGGCAGAAAGTCGACGGAAAAATGCTCGGTCCTCGACCAGAGCTTCGCGATGAATTTCTACGCGAGACTGGGCGAATTTTCTATGCCTACTCTTCCGTTCGATTTCTTGAGAAGTTCGCAGAGAGATCTGCAAAACCGGCCGCCGCACGGTCTGTCGAGGAAATCAGAACCACTATCGAATCAGAAGAAAAGCGGAGGAAGTCGATACAAAATCTGGCACGGCACGAGCAGGAAGCGGGTACGGAAGCTGGTACCAGCCATATCGGGGAGTATCTAGATATCTTGCTCGCTAAGCGATCAGCGCTTCCCCCTACAAGCCATCTAGGAGCACATCTGAATCGAATCGAAATGCTAGAGTCGCAACTTGCGGACGCCGAAGAGGAACTGAAGGGCATTTCGTTGGCGCTCGACGATACCGAGTTCGGCAGCGACGATTTCAAGGCTATCCTTGAAATCGAGCGCAAGTTGCAAAGACGGCAGAGTAGCTTGATCCACAAAATTAACGTCGCCAAGGAAAGGTGGAACCAGTTCGGGAGCGGAATCTATTTCCGCATGGAAGAGACTGACGTCGATAGAGGGATCTCGAAACACCAAACGGCACTGGATAGGCGTAGATCCGAGGTAAGGCGACTGGCTGAAATCTCAGACGAGGAGCGCGCCAGAGACGAGACCGACAAAGGAAGCTAAATCGGGCTCTTGTCCTTTCACCTGCAGGGCAGAACAGCCACGACCGAACCGCAGCATCCGATCTTGAACCCTCACCCTGTTGGCCTGCCCGTCCGACGAGGACATCTCTTTGCGCTTCAGCGTGCCCCTTCTGCGGTGCGGGGCCGCCTGCCTTCCCGTCAGGCCGGGCCGCCGGGGACGCCGGGGCCCGGCCGGGGAAACAGCAGGCAGGCGGCCCCGCAGGGGCCGCCCTTGATTACCTGCACAAACGCCGGGAGCTCACTTTTCATCGTTTGCCGAAGTTTGGCGTTGATTTCGGATGATTCGTGGCAATTAAGTGGCAATCTGGTTCAGGACCACAGCCAGGTAACCCCGTTCGGCGGGCGACCGGGCGCAGCCTACTGGAGTGGTAAGGCGACCAGCTAGACGACGTGCCCAGCACCGTTCTTCGAAGGCTCGCCCAGCCGACCAGTGGAGTCAGGATGCCTGAGGTTCAGATCTCCATCTCGGCGGCTTCTGCGGGGCCGCCTGCCTTCCGCTCGCGCCCGGACGATGCCGCCGATCTTTCCGCTCGCGCCCGGCCGCCGGCCGCCGGAGCGGACCGAAGGGAGCATCCGGCGGTCCGGCTTGGCCGGGCTCGCATACAGCGGGTCGGCGGCCTTGGCCGGGCTCGCATACAGCAGGCAGGCGGCCCCGCAGGGGCCGCCCTTGATGAAGTAGAGAAAGTTTAAACACACGTGGACTGGGGCCTGGTGCAACTGCTGCGCGGCAGACAGCAGCCCTAGTCACGAACAAGCCTGGAGACGTAGCCGACATCAACGAGTCGGCGGTACGAGGCATTGACTTCGTCTGGAACTTCCTGGGGGATCGCGAAACCGCGTTCGGCATAGACCGTGATGCGCTGGGTGTCCCCCACGAGCATGTTGATCACGTGGTCGGAGTCTCCAATGGCGCGCACGTATTCGTCCAGCGGTAGACGCTGCGAGCTACAGATGATCTCGACCTCGGGCCAAATCTTCTTGGCCGTGGCGAACGCTCGCCGTTGCTGGTAGGGCCGTGACACCAACAGGATCGAGCCGACTGCAATATCCTTTACGGCCAACAGCCTCCGGGTGTACTCGATGTTTTCGGCTGTGTTGGTCGCTTGCGGTTCGACCAGGATTGCCGAGTCGGGAACTTCGCGTTCAAGGGCACGCTCGCGGTAGTGCACGGCTTCTCCTCGGGGAAACCGTCCTACGGTTGTCGGTGCGTTCGCGCCGGTGAACACGATCAGCGGAAAGTTCCCGGCCTGGTAGAGGTCGACGATGTGGTCTGCAACGCCAAGGTCATGGCTGCCCAGGCCGACGCCCACGTCGCAGGCTCGAAGTTCGTGATGAAGGTCGTGGTAATACCACAACCGCTCCACATCCGCCCGAACGTTCTCAGGGATGCCTACTGTCGGTGCGTTCATTGCGACTCTCGCGCTCTCGGTTCAGTCGGGGATCGTGAACGTGTACGACCAGGCGAACCGTGATGCCGAGTGCACACCACGGGCGAACTCGACCACACGGCCGCTCGCGGTGCGCGTCGCCCGGTTCAAGATCATTACCGGTTCGCCTGCCGGGAGTTCTAGGGTCCCCGCCTCTTCGGGGGTCGGCATCCTCGCGTACACGGTTTCCGTGATCGTGTCGGGTTCTAGCCCCTGGATGGTCAGGACCGCGAACCCGCCGCCACGCCCCGCTGGCCCTTCCGCTGGGTCGACCAAGGGGGTGCCTTCAACGTCCTCAGGGCGGTAGTAGCTCGTCAAGGTGTGGGTCGGCGTTCCTCGATCTTTGACAAGTCGGGCCCGCTCGTACACGGGTGTTCCAGCCTCCACCCCGAGTGCGTCAGCCACTTCCTGATCTGCCTCGATCTTCCGGACCTTGTTGGTTTGATCCTGCGGCTTCCACCCACGACCTGAAGCTTCACGGTCCGCAGCAAACGCAACAACGTTGCCGAACTTCCATTTGCTCTTGGCATACCGATCTGCGCCAAGCCTCCGCATCGGCGGGCGTCTCCGGACGACAGTGCCGCGTCGACGCACTGGAGTGACAAGCCCCTCCGCCTCAAGGGCCGCGATGGCTTTGCGCACCGTGCCGAGGTTGACTTCATAGCGCTCGGCAAGCTCCTTCTGCTTGGGGAGGGTCGAGTCAGGTGGATACTCCCCTCCCTCGATCGCTTGCCGTAGCTCGGCAGCGACCTCCTTGTAACCGGTTCCCATGCCTGTGACCTCCCTTTGACCTGCGGCGATAACCGTACTCCTATCGCCAGCGCAGCGTCCAACAAGTCAATAGATGTACATCTATTGACAACCGTCGAAGCTTGATGTCTAATAGATGTAGACCTAATTGGTCGCGCAGGACAGACCCAGAGCTACTCGGAGGCAGTGATGGCACTGAAGAACATCCCGGTGAACATGCAGGGATACAAGCTGATGATCACGGAGGCTCCGACGATCAAGATGAAGGAGAACAGCGACACGGGCGAGATGGAACCGGTGACGGACCGCCAAACCGGAGCGCAGCAGTTCGTGGTGTCGCTGTTCGCGAAGAAGCTGCCGCAGCCCGGCGAGTTCGCAGGGAAGGGCGAAGAGATCAAGGTGACCCTGACCGCCGACCCCGGTGAGGGCTTCGAGGAGGGCACCTACGTCCAGCTCGTGGACGCGACGACGAGCCCGTGGCAGACCGAGCGCAACGGCCGGTACTCGTCGGGGATCTCGTTCAAGGCCAACGGCCTAACCCCCCTCGGTGGCTGAGATGCTGCAACAAGACATGCCGTGGTGGCCTCATCCACTGCCCGATGATTGCCCTGATCACTGGGGGCCGGACTGCGAGATCTGCGGGGGCGACGGCTGGGTGTTCAGTTCCGCTGTCGAGTATGCCCCTAATCCGTACGAAAGCGATTCTGACTGAATTCGCTTGAGTCGAATTTAGTGAATTCCTGTTCTTTGAGAATTACATAGTGGGCCGAGCTATGCCTTTTTCGGCGCGAATTGATGCGTCGGGGAGGCCATATTGACCCCCGGAATCGGGACGGCATTCCTGCTCATGCCGGGGGTCTTCATGGTCTCCAGTCCAAAAGGAAGCGGGTGGCGTTGATGAGTGAACGTCCGGCGGGTCCTGGCGAGTTGTGTACGTGTGGCCGTCAGGCGTCGGTGGTGTACGTGTTCGAAGACGACGACAAGGTCCGGGAGATCGGCTGGTGCGGATTGAGCGAGGTCTCGACGCTGCTGCCGTGCCGGTTCTGCGGTTCGGAGGTTCCGCACCGGAGTTCTTGGGGTGACTCGGAGAAGTGCCCTGATTATCAGCCGGTTCCGGCTGGGGAAAGGAAGAGTTAGATGTCGCTGAAGTACTGCCCGGCTTGCGACTGCGACAAGTGGCTTTACCCGCACTCGCAGGATGCGTTCTGCAAGCGCTTCGTGAAGGTGAAGCGGTCCCAGTAAGGGGGTGAACTGATGAACGGTTTTCACGGTTCGGGATGCATCGGAGAAGGTGGGAGCAAGTGAGGCTCAACTCCAACACGGGTGCTGCGGAGTTCGGCGGCCGGTCCAGCAAGCCTCGGAAGCGGTGGTCGCAGCCCGGTTCGACCAGGGCTCAGCGCGACACGCCAGGCATCGTCAACCTGAACTTCGGCCAGGTGGAGACGCACGTGATGGTTGCGGGCGACATCCACGGTGACCTGAACTTCTCGTAGCCCGAAAACGGGCGCGGATACGACTACTGAGAAAAGGGGAATTGGTTCGTGAATGCGAATTTGCCGGTCGGGATGCGGAAGAACACGCCCGCTGTCGCCGGGTTGAAGAAGATCGGGGAGTTGCTGGACGCGTTGTTCCGGGAACTGTCGCGGGTGGAGTTCCTGGAAGACGACATCATGGTCAAGAAGGACTTCGAGGAAGTTGGGGATTTGGCGGGCGCGGCGCAGTCGTCCGTGTTCGGGGTTCGGGACGCGATCGCCGCGAAGGGCGGTCCGAATGTGGCGAAGGGATACCAGAAATAATGGCACGTGGTGACGAGGTGCACGCGACGGTCCGGCGCATCGATTCGACGATGCTGGCGCTGGTGAACCACTTGAAGAGGTTCGGGGTCCCGAAGGGTATGGGGACCTCGCTGAACAAGATGCGGAACTCGGTTGGCGATTTGGTCGCCAAGCTGGAGATGACCCAGCGCCGGAGCTGATACCGGCTCCGACTCGGCACAGGGGGCGTTGATCTCTGCGGAGAACCAGCGCCCCCCTTTTTCTTCTGCTCGTAGAAAGGTAAGGCGGCAATGCGGGACACGCGAGTGGGCACGGAAAGGACCCCGGTTCGGGCGGCGGCACGGTTCGTCGCGCGGCATCCGCGTTCGGTGGGCTCGGTGGTGGTGCTGGACGCTGCGGTGCTGTGGGTGGGGTATCAGACCGTGCTCATGGCGGCCGGGATTGCCGTGGTGGCCGGCGCTTCCTGGCGGCTGCTGGACCGGCCGACCTTCGACAGGTTCGCCGGTCGCCTGCTGCGGGCGTGGTGGAGACGGTGGTGGTCCTACCGGCGGCAATGGCTTCGGATCATGACCGCCTGCAACCTCACCACCAACGATCACAAGGGAAACACACTGGCTCCGCGCGTGACGCGGGTGAAAAGCACGTGGTCATGGGACACCGTGCACGTCCGAATGGCCAAGGGCCAAGAACCGGAGGACTTCGAGAAAGTGATCAACCGACTGGCGAACTCGTTTCGGGCGCGTTCGACCAACGTGCGCCACCTCAAGCCCGGCCGGATCGCGCTGGATTTCCAGCGGCGTGAACCGTTCGACGACATGTTCGTGCCCCTGCCGGACCTGGCGGAGTCGGTCGAGGCGGTGGATCTGCGGCGGCTGCCGATCGGCCGGGACGAATACGGCCGGGACTTCACGCTGGATCTGCTGGGCCGGGACCTGCACATCCTTCTCGGTGGGGCGACCGGGGCGGGGAAGGGCTCGTTCATGTGGGCGCTTCTGCGTGCCCTGGCCCCGTTGATCCGGAACGGTTTGGTGCGGTTGTGGGTGATCGACCCCAAGGGCGGCATGGAGTTCGGCATCGGCGAGGACATGTATTACGAGTTCGCCGAAAGCGACCAGGCCGGGCAGAAGCTGATTCAGGAGTACACCAGCGTTCTCGACGCCCGGAAGCTGGAGCTCGGCCGCCAAGGGGTCCGGACCTTCACGCCGTCGCTGGAGACGCCGCTGGAGTTGCTGATCTGCGATGAGCTGGCCGCGATGACCGCCTACGCGGACAAGGCGATCCGGGCACCGTTCGAGCTGGATCTCAGCAAGGCGCTCACGCAGTACCGGGCGGTGGGTGGCCGGACCGTGGCCGCGTCGCAGGAACCGACCAAGGACGTCATCCCGATGCGCGGTCTGTTCCCCACGAAGATCGCGCTGCGGCTGGATTCCGCGTCGTATGTGGACATGTGCCTCGGTGAGGGCATGCGCGATGCGGGCGCGTTCGCCGACAAGATCCCCGAGTACCTCGCGGGCGTCGCCTACGTGAAGAAAGACGGCCGCCGGGAACCCCTGCGGGTCCGTGCCGCCTACACCACCGACGACGACATCACCGAACTCGTCCGGTTCTGCACCGACCGGGGCGCGACAGTCACCCCGATCCGCCGCGAGGCCACCGACGACGAACACGCCGGACAGCCCGAAGAGGACATCTACAGCACCGACTTCGAAAAGCTCGAAGTCGACGACGACGAGACCGAAGAACACGACTACTACGAAGACGACGAGGGCGACGAAGAGATCGCCTGACCATTCCCTGTTTCAGACGGCCCGCCCGGGCCTCGGGCAAGAGCAACCCGGGCGGGCCTACCCCTGTAGAGAGGCAGTTCCCATGTTGGCAAAACTCGCGTTGGGTGTCACCACCGCCACCACCATGGCCGCCGGTACCTGCGCCTACCGGCTGTTCCGGCAGACCAGAACGGACCCGCTGACCGGGCTGGGCAACCGTGAGGCGCTGGAGGCCGCGTTCAACCGGGTTCGCTGGCATCGGCGGGGCCTGGTGGCCGTGGCGGTCGGCGACATGAACGGTTTCAAAGCGTTTAACGACACCTACGGGCACCGGTTCGGGGACCGGGTGCTGATCGAGGTCGGCGCGGTCCTGGGACACATGGCATTCCGCGGTGAGGTCCCGGTTCGCCTGCACGGCGACGAGTTCGCAGTCCTCCTCCCCTGGGTCGTCAGCGCCGACGACGCCGAACGACGGACCCGGGAATTCCAGGCAGCGGTAGCCACGATCACCGAGATCGACGGTCAGCCGGTCGAGGTGTCGATGTCCCTGGGCGTGATGACCGCGCCGGCCGAAACCGCCCAGTTATCCGCGTTGCTCGCCTCGGCCGATGACCGCATGTACGGCGACAAACACACCACCCGCACCCACACCACTCAAGAAACGGTTTCCGTTTCACAGTAAGGAGTTTCAAAGTGCAGAGCATCAACATTCACCTCACCGGCCGCAGCATCCTGACCGGCCTGCTGCTACTCGCGGTCGTGCTCGGCGTGCTGGCGCTGGTGTGGCTGCTGGTCACCCCGGCATGGGCGATCGGGATCGGCGCGGGCCTGGTCCTGCTCATCCGGGGCCTGATCTGGCTGTTCAAGCCCCACAGCGAATAGGAAGGACACGGACGTGGGCCTGCTGCGCCGTAAACACGACGACAACGCCCCCGCCAAGACCGGGAAGACCCGGCGGGTACGCAAGCTCGGTGCCCGGATTTTCGAGGCTCGCCAACTGCGGGGCCTGGTGCGGGACCCGGACCTGCAGGCCGTGGAAATGGAACGGCAGACCCGCCGCACCCTGATCGGGCTGTGGTTCTTCCTGTCGCTGGGCCTGGTGTTCACCACGGCCGGTGTCCAGAAGTTCCTTGCGGGCGATGCGACCCGCACGGATCCGCTGTGGTGGGCCGCGTGGACGGTCGAGCCCATGTTCGCCGGGCTGCTGATCGTGATCCTCAACTTCGAGGCCGTGATCCTCTCCTACGGTCTCGACCCGGATCACGAGTGGTGGTACCGGCTGAAGAAGGTCCTGCTGGCCTCCACGCTGGCCATGAACGTCATCCCGCAGATCACGCCACTGCTGCGGGGCCGCTGGCAGGAGTTCAACCTGGGCTCGGCGGCGGTACACGCGATCATACCGGTCATCGTCTACGGCATCGCCGAAGTCATCCCGGTCATCCAGGCCAAACGGCGGGAAATCATGCTCCTGATCTACGAGACCGCCGACCAGGCCGACGACACCGCAGAACCCGAACCCGGACCCGAACCGGCGCGGCCGGCCACCGAACCGGCCCCAGCTCCGACCCCTGCACCCGTTCCCGAACCAGCCCCAGCACCGGTTCCCGAACCTGTACCGGCTCCGGTGATGCCTGCGATCCGGCGGGCTCCACGGCTCCCCGCTCCGATCCTCCACACGCTCAATGACGCCCGAGCCCGGGCCTTGGCCGAAGGGCGGGAGTTCACGGCCGCCGACATCCAGCGGGTAGCCAAGCTCTCTGCGGACATCGCCGAACAGGTCGCGGCCGAGTTCACCACCCACAACGGCCACGCATTCAACTGAAACCCGTTGCGGCACAACTGAAAACAGATACAGCACAACCATGCTCGGCGGGCAGCACCGCGCGGGGATGGACCAGGTGGTGATGCCCGCCGGGCTCTACCCCCTGGAGGTCACCACATGGTGTTGCCCACGCTCCCGGACATCGACCGCATCAAGCAACGCATCCAAGCCCCCGATTACCGCGACTGGCGCAAGAAGGTCGAAGACGTCTACGGCTGCCTGCACCCGGTCCGGCTCTCCGGCAGCTGGCAGATCACCGACAAAACCACCGGCCAAGTACTCACCCGCCCAGACGGGCGCCCGGCCGAGACCAGCGGGCACATCCTGTCCCCCTGCGGCAACCGCCGGGAATCGGTCTGCCCGGCCTGCTCGGACCGCTACGCCGCCGACGCCTTCCAGCTAATGCGCGCGGGCCTCTCCGGCGGCTCCAAGGGCGTCCCGGTCACCGTGTCCGACAAACCCCGCCTGTTCGTGACCCTGACCGCCCCGTCGTTCGGGCCGGTGCACAACCGGCGCACCACCGCCACCGGCAAGCACGCTCCCTGCCGCTGCGGGCGCTACCACCACGAACACGACCCGCTGATCGGCCAAGCGATCGACCCCGACGGCTACGACTACACCGGGCACGTCCTGTGGCAGGCACACAGCGGCAAGCTCTGGAACCGCTTCACCCAGAAGCTGCGGCGGCACCTCGCCCGCGCGGCCGGGATCACCGTCCGCGACTTCACCGACCACGCCCGGCTCTCGTACGCCAAGGTCGCCGAGTTCCAGCGGCGCGGCATCATCCACTTCCACGCCGTGATCCGCCTCGACGGCCCTGACGGCGCGATCGACGCCACCCCAGCGTGGGGCACGGTCGATCTACTGGCCGACGCTGTGTGGGCCGCTCACGCCGACACCACGGTCACCTCACCGAAGTTCAACGGCGGCCAGGCGCTGACGCTGGCTTGGGGTGAACAGGTCGACATCCGGCCGATCCGCCCGGCCGACGCGCGCCGGTTCGAGGACGAGCACGGCACGATCAGCGATGACCGGATCGCCTCCTACGTGGCCAAGTACGCCACCAAGGGCACCGGCAAGTCCGAAGCCGCGGACCGGCCGATCCGCTCCCGCACAGTGATCGAGCTCCTGCGCACCACCGAGCACCACAAACAGATCATGCGCACCGCATGGGACCTCGGCGCACCCATCGTCTGCCCCGACTGCCACCCCCACGGCGAGCACCAAGCCGGCGGCTGCCCCTGCGCCTCCATCCATCACTGCGGCACCTGCGACAACGGCGGCTGGATCCCCGGGCCGCTCGATGAACTCAACCTGCGGCGCTGGACGCACATGCTCGCCTTCCGTGGGCACTTCCTGTCCAAATCGCGGGCGTACTCGACCACGTTCAAGCAGCTCCGCGAAGACCGGCAGATCTGGCGCTTTGAGCAGAACCTCGCCGAACTCGGCGTCGAAGCCGACACCGTCGCCGTGGTCAACCACTGGGACATGACCAGCGTCGGCCACCGCTCCGACGAAGAACGTGAACTCGCCGCCGCCATCGCGGAACGCACCCGCGAGGCACGCAAACACCGCTACGCCACCGAAAGGAAAGACTGACCATGACCATGATCCGCAACCTGTGGGGTCCGGAAGATGTTGCGAGCTATCTGAAGGTTCCGGTTGCCACCGTCTATCAGTGGAGGCACAGGGGTTACGGTCCTTGCGCTCGGAAGATCGGAAGGCACCTGCGGTACCGCCCGGATGAGGTTGAAGCTTGGGTCGTCGGGCTGGACGTGTGATCGATGGCAAGCATTCGAAAGATGCCAAATGGCCGATGGCAAGCCCAGTTTCGGCCAGTGCCGGGCGGGAAACAGATCACGAAGACCACCCGCCGAAAGATCGATGCGCAGAAGTGGCTGGACGACCAGACGGCAGCCCTTACGACCGGCCAGTTTGTTGATCCGAAGGCGGGACGGGTCACCTTCGCCGAGTACTTCGGTCAGTGGTCGGCTCGGCAGGTTTGGGTACCTGGTACCGAACGGGCAATGCGCCTAGCTGCTGACTCTGTGACCTTCGGGGACGTCCCCCTTAGCCGCCTTCTCCGATCGCATGTCGAGCAGTGGGTGAAGCACATGGAGACCGAGCTACGCGGGTACGGCCGAGAAAAGGGACTCGCACCCGGCACCATCCGAACGCGCTTCAACAACGTCAGGGCAGTTCTTCGCGCTGCGGTCCGAGATCGCATCATTCCGGCAGATCCGAGCGAAGGCGTTCGTCTACCGCGTGCGCGTAAGGGCTCATCCTTGAATCTCCCTACGTCGGAGGAAGTTCGAAAGCTCCTCGACTGTTCAGAGGAGCACTTCAGGGTCTTCATCGCCTTGTGCGCATTCGCCGGGCTCCGGCTGGGTGAGGCTGCGGCACTCCAGGCTGGAGACATCGATTTGGAGGCTCGAATTCTGCGGGTTACTCGACAGGTCCAGCGCGCCAACGGCAAGCAAGTGGAGATCAGAGCTCCAAAGTACGGGTCTGAGCGAACCGTCTACCTCGCTGATGTCCTCGTCGAGATGCTTCGCGATTACCTGGAGAAGCATCGACCTGGAGAGAATCGAGATCGCTGGTTGTTCGAGGGCGAGCAAGGACTCCCACCCCACCAAAACACAGTCGGCTACTGGTGGCGCAAAGCTCGTACGGCTGCCTCGTGCGAGAGCATCCGACTTCACGATCTGCGCCACTTCTACGCCTCTGGCCTGATCGCGGCAGGGTGCGACGTTGTGACCGTACAGCGGGCGCTCGGGCATTCAAGCGCGACGATCACCCTGAACACCTACGCCCACCTTTGGCCGAGCGCGGCTGATCGAACGCGCAGTGCTGCGTCTGGTCTGATCGGTGGTGTTCTCGGCAAGCTGCCGAGAGCTTCGGAGGACGGCGGAGATGATGATCCGCCTGCCGCCCAACTGGTACCGACCTGATAGCTGGCAACCAGAGAAGGGCCGGGCTTGGGACTCATACGCAGGAGATCCAAGCCCGGCCCTTCGTGGGTTCTTGGGTCGGCGTTCGCCCGTCGCCGATGACGAACCCCGGCCGACTGACGAACGACTGACGATCGCCGACCTACCGTGAGTCAATTACCAGCAGAAACGCCGCTGATCAGACGTTGAAGCGGAACTCCACGACGTCGCCGTCGGCCATGCTGTAGTCCTTGCCTTCCATCCGGACCTTGCCCGCCGACTTGGCCTCCGCCATCGAGCCGGCCGCGATCAGATCGGCGAAGGAGACGATCTCCGCCTTGATGAAGCCCCGCTCGAAGTCGGTGTGGATCACTCCGGCCGCCTGCGGCGCCGTCCAGCCCTGGCGGATCGTCCAGGCCCGCGCCTCCTTCGGACCGGCCGTCAGGTAGGTCTGCAGGCCCAGTGTGTGGAAGCCCGCGCGGGCCAGCGCGTTCAGGCCCGGCTCCGCCTGGCCGATCGACTCCAGCAGCTCGCGCTGGGACTCCTCGTCCAGCTCCTTGAGCTCCGCCTCGACCTTGGCATCCAGGAACACCGCGTCGCCGGGCGCGACCAGGTCCCTCAGCTCCTTCTTTTTCGCCTCGTCGGCCAGCACGCCCTCGTCGGCGTTGAACACGTAGAGGAACGGCTTGGTGGTCAGCAGGTTGAGCTCGCGCAGGTCCGGAGTGTCCTTGCCGAGGCCCACCGCGAATAGGGTCTCGCCGGAGTCGAGGATCTCCTTGGCCTGCTGCGCGACCTCCAACGCCGGGCGCTTGTCCTTGTGGGTGCGCGCTTCCTTCTCCAGCCGCGGCAGCGCCTTCTCCAGGGTCTGCAGATCGGCCAAGATCAGCTCGGTGTTGATCGTCTCGATGTCGCTGGACGGGTCCACCCGGCCGTCGACGTGCACCACGTCGGGGTCGTCGAAGACCCGGATGACCTGGCAGATCGCGTCCGCCTCGCGGATGTTGGCGAGGAACTTGTTGCCCAGTCCCTGCCCCTCCGAGGCGCCCTTGACCAGGCCCGCGATGTCGACGAACGACACCGTGGCGGGCACCGTCTTCGCCGAGCCGAAGACCTCGGCGAGCTTGTCCAGCCGCTCGTCCGGCAGCGGCACCACGCCCACGTTCGGCTCGATGGTGGCGAACGGGTAGTTCGCCGCGAGAGCGTCGTTGCTGGTCAGCGCGTTGAACAGGGTGGACTTGCCGACGTTGGGCAGCCCGACGATTCCGAGGGTGAGACTCACACCCCGAAGTCTAGGTGCTCGCCCACCGAAGCATCGGGGCCGGTCGCGCGGGGGTGCGCAGATACGCAGCCGGATGCGCACCCCGCCCCGCGACGTCAGTCGTCCACCTGGTCACCACCCTGCTGGTCACCGCCCTGCTGGTCACCGCCCTCCTGGTCACCACCCTGCTGGTCACCGCCCTGCTGGTCGTCGCTGTCCTGCTGCTCCTGCTGCCGTTCCGGTGCGGGTGCCGGGTCGTTGCACCCCGCCGCGATCACCAGGGCGAACGCCGCGCCGGTCGCGGCGCCGAGGATCCGGAAGCCGCGCCTGGTACTGATCTTCGATCGGGTCATGCCGCGACGATAGGGATGAAACGCGCAAACTGCACCCACCTCGATCGAATTCCCCCGCACGGGGAGACACTCCCCGCCAAAGCGGCGGAATCCCTGCTCGGGCTGCCGGAATCGGGCGACGCCGAGACCTGGCCGGATCGGTGGCGGACCGTCTGCTAGCTCGTCAGCGAAAATCCACTGTGGACCTTCAGGTTCGGATTTCGAGGGTGGAGCCGTCGCGGGACTTGCGGACTCGGAGGCGGACCGAGATCCGTTGACGCATCTCCTCGACGTGGGAGACGAGGCCGACGACCCGGCCGCCAGCGCGCAGGTCGTCGAGGGTGTCCATCACGAGGTCGAGGGTGTCGGCGTCGAGCGTGCCGAAGCCCTCGTCGATGAACAGCGTGTCCAGCAGTGCGCCGCCGGTCTCGGCGGCCACGACATCAGCCAGTCCGAGAGCCAGCGAAAGCGATGCGAGGAACGATTCGCCGCCGGAGAGCGTCTTGGCGGGGCGAACCTTGCCGGAGTAGTCGTCGAGCACGTCCAATCCGAGGCCACCGCGTGTGCCCCGCGCCCCGGCCGCGTCGGAATGCACGAACGAGTACCGCCCGCCGCTCATCCGCTGCAGCCGCCGAGTGGCCGCGATCGCGACCTCCTCCAACCGAGCGGCCAACACGTACGCGCGCAACGACATCTTCCGCGCGTTCTGCCCGCGCCCATTGACCACGTCCGCCAACGCCTCCAGCTCCGCGTGCTCCGCCAACGCCGGCCCAAGCTCCGCCCACGCTGCGCGCAGCCGCTCCGCGAGCTGCGCGATGTCGCGGTGCCGCTGCTCGGCGCGATGCGCCAGCGCAGCTGCGCGCTCCGCCGCTTCGCGCGCGACGACTGCCGCCTCGGTGGCCTCTTCGAGGCCGACCTCGGCATCGGCGTTGACGCCGAACAGCTCCGCGCTTGCCAGCGCTGCGCGCGCGCCCGCGGCGCGCTCTTCGACCTCGGCTAGCGCCTCGGTGAGCTGCGCGAGCCGTTCCTCGCTTCGCTCGGCGGCGAGCGCGGCGGCCACGTCGTCGAAGCCTGCCGTGGTGGCGGATTCGGCCAGGGCGGTTTCGTGTTCGGCGAGGCGCTTTTCGGCGTCGTCCCGGGTTGTCCGGGCGGCGGCGAGTTGTTCGAGGTGAGCTGCGATGTCGAGCAGGTGCTTCCGGCGATCGGCGATGCTTGGGAAGTCTGCCCGTCCGTCGCGGAGTCTCGCCTCACGATCGTCCACTGTGGTCACGAGGGTGGCGTGTTCGCTGCGGGTCGCCGCGATTCGGGTGCGGACCTCGGACAGCTTCTCGCCCAGTCGCTCGGTGGATTTTTCGAGCTCGGCGAGCCGCTTAGTGCGCTGCGGCAGCTGTGCGGCGGTGTTCTGCAGCGCGTCGCGTTCGGCTCTGAGTTCGGCGAGCTCGGCGGCGAGGTCAGCCTCGGTGTGTTCGCCCAGTCGTGCCGCCAGGTTATCGACGTGCTGCTGGGCGCTTTGCGCTTCCGCGGCGGCCTTTTCGCGACGGGTTGCCGCGCCCTGCTCGGCGGTTTGAGCGTTGTCCTCGTCCTCGGCGCGCACCGGGTCGTCGATCGGTTTGCCGGGCTCCGGGTGTTCCGCCGAGCCGCAAACCGGGCACGGCTGGCCGGGCGAGAGCCGGGCCGCGAGTTCCGCGGCCATCCCGGCGAGCCTGCGGGCGCGGAGGTCTTGCAGCAGGTCACGGGCTTGCTGATGGGCGTCGATCGCCTGTTGTGCTCGGGCTGTCGCCGCCGCGAGTTCCTCCTGGGCATCGGGGAGTTCACGTGCGGTCCGCAGCAGCGCCGCCACCTCGGTGCCGCGTGCTTGCACGGTTTCCAACCGCAGCTCGGCGTGTTTCGACTCGTCGACCTGCTGCCGCGAGGTGCCGATGCGGTTGGGTAACGTGGCCTGTTGCCCGACGAGCTCCGCTTCCAGGTCCTCGTCCGCGGAAACCCGCTCGCCGAGTGACGTCAGCTTCTTCCGGTCGGTTTCCTGCTGCTGCGCCTCGGGAATCAGGTGCGCGAGGCCGCCTGCTTCCTCCCGCTTGGCACCTGCGAGCGAACGAAGTTCGGTCAGCGGCGTTTCGGCGTCCAACTCGCAGCTAGCTGCTGCGGCGACGGCCTCGGCTCGTGCTTTGTCGCGTTCTTGCTCCGCCCGCAATGCTGCGCTGCTGGCAGCGAGCACCGGAACCGCGCGTTGCGCGGCTTCCCTTTCGGCCCGCCAGGCGTCGTGCTGGTCCTGCTGTTCACCGATCTCGGCGAGGGTCGCGTTGGCCTGCCGGACGCGGCGGACCCTCTGGGCCAGCTCGCGGCGCTCGGTCAGCTTCGTCTCGGCGGCCTCCCGCTCGCGCCGCAGGCGGGAGTGCTCGGCCTGCGAGCCCTCCATCGCGCGGACGGACCGCTTTTCGATGTCCTCCAACCAGTTCTGCTCGTCCGCGCCGGCGTCCGGCTCGCTGCCCGAGACCTGCGAAACCCGCGCAAGCAGCACGCGGACCTGCTGGGTCTGCTCCTCGACGTCCCGCCCGCGCTCGCGGCGGCGGTCGACGAACCAGCGCTCGACCTCGCCGAACCGCTGGGTGCCGAACAGCTTCTCCAGCAGCTTCTCGCGTTCCGCCGTGTCCGAGCGCAGGAACTTGGCGAACTCGCCCTGCGGCAGCATCACGACCTGGAAGAACTGGTCGACCGTCATGCCCAGCAGGCGTTGCACCGTGCGACCGACCTCGTCGATGCGCGTCAGGCCTTCCGGCGGCTGCTCGGTGGGCGCGCCATCGACCCAGGTCAGCGAGGCCTTCGCCTGCTGCGTGGTGTAACCGTCGCCGCGCTTCTTCGGCCGCTGGTACTCGGGGCTGCGCTCCAGCCGGAGCCGCTGCCCCTGCACCGTCAGCTCCAGCACGACCAAGGTGGCGGTGTCGGGCTCGGCCGTGTCGCAGCGCAGCCGCTTCGCCTCACCGCGAGCACCGGGGACCGTGCCGTAGAGGGCGAAGGCGACCGCGTCCAGCAGCGTCGTCTTGCCCGCGCCTGTGTCGCCGTGCAGCAGGAAGAGGCCGTCGGCGCCAAGCCGGTCGAAGTCCACCCGCTGGTGGTCGCGGTACGGGCCGAACGCGGTGACTTCCAGGCTGTGCAGCCTCATTTCGCACCCTCCGCCGCGGCTACGGCGCGCAGCGCCTCGTCGAGCAGCGCGCGTTCGGATTCGCTCGGTTCCGCGCCCCGGCAGTCAGCGACGAACCGGGCGGTCAGGTCGTGGTCGTCGCGGCCGCGCACGATCTCGGCGTAGCGCAGCGGCGCCGTCGCGCGACCGGCCGCGGGCTTCCACTCCAGGTGCACTGCGTGCGGAAAGCGCTGCTGCAGCCGCCGCATCGCCTCCAGCGGGCGCACCTCATCGGTGAGGGTCGCCGAGACGTAGCACTCCTCCAGCTCAGCGTGCTCCGGCTCGTTGAGCAGGTCCTCCAGCAGCCCCTGGATCGTCGCCAGCCGCCGGGGCACCGGCAGCTCGCGCCGTTGGACACCGGCCAGGCCGCCGGCGTCCAGTTCGACCAGCCACACCGACTTGCGGTGCACCGCTTCGGAGAACGAGTACGCCAGTGGGCTGCCGGAATAGCGCAGGTGCTCGGCGAGCCGCTGCGGGCCGTGCAGGTGGCCCAACGCGACGTAGTCCACGCCGTCGAACACCGAGCCCGGCACCTGCTCGACGCCGCCGACCGCGATGGTGCGCTCCGAATCGCTGCTGTCGCCTCCGGTGACGAAGGCGTGCGCCAGAACCACCGAACGAGTCCCTCGTGGACGTTCGGCCAGTTCGGCACGCACCCTGTTCATCGCCTCGGTGAGCACGGCCGTGTGGCCACGCGATTGGATCTCGGCGCTGGCCCCGGGCACGTCGGCGCTGGCCCGCAGGGTGTGCCGTGCGGGGTCCGGTTCGAGGTATGGGATGCCGTAGAAGGCGACCGGGCCGTGCCGGTCGTCGATCACCACCGGCTCGTGCAGCCGCGCGATCTGGGTGCGCAGGTGCAGTCCGCCGGCCGCGGCGAACTCGGCGAAAGCACCGACGCGGGCGGCGGAATCGTGGTTGCCCGAGGTGACCACCAGCTGGGCGCCCGCCTCGCGGATCCGGCCAAGCACTCGCACGCAGGTCTGCACCGCCTCGCCCGAGGGCACGGCGCGGTCGTAGAGATCGCCGGCGATCACCACGACGTCGACCTGCTCCTCGACGACCAGGTCGGCCAGCCCACCCAGCACGGTTTCCTGATCTCCGAGCAGATCCCGGCCGTGGAACGTCCGCCCCACGTGCCAGTCGGAGGTGTGCAGCACTCGCATGGGCCCAAAACTATCGACGCCCCCGCCGGACATCGCGGACCCCCCGCACCGCTTCGGCGTGTCGCCCACTAGGAGCGCGTTTGCGCAGGTCGGCTCTCGCGACCGCGTTGGACTGCCGCAACAACCCAACGCAAACCCACCCTGACCAGGAGGGATAGGAGAACTAGCCGCAATTCTCATTGAAATCGAATGTCCAGTTTCGATTGAATTGCGGTCCAACCTGGCGGATCGGACGGATCCGGCATCGCGTTCGCGGCGTGGCTGTGCGTGATGTCGCGGGGTGCGTCGGCCATTATTTGAGCTGCCACGGCCACTACCGGACGGAGCTCGTGTTGGGTACCGGCGTCCTGATCACCATTGTCGTCGTGCTGACGCTGCTGTTCGCGGCTGCGCTGATGCTGATCTGGCGGCTGTACGCGGACAGCGCACGTCGCACCGACGAAGCGCTGCGCATGTTCGAGACCGAACGCTCCCGCACCGCTGAGCATCAGGCGGCTCTGCGGCGCTACGAAGTGACGTTCGCCTCCATCACCGGTCGCGGCGAGCTCGGCGAGCAGGTCCTCGTGGAGACCGCGCGCTCGCTGGGGCTGCGCGAAGGCATCCATTTCACGCTGCAGACCGACCTCGCCGGCGGCGGCTCCGCTCGCCCGGACATGGTGCTGGCCGTCGGCGGCGGGCGGCAGGTCCCGGTAGACGCCAAGACGAGCCTTGCCGTGTGGGCCGAGGCGATGGAGACCGACAACCCGGAAGAACGCACCGACGCGCTGCGGGTGCACGTCCGCAACATCCGCTCCCGCGCCACCGACCTCGCGGGCAAGGGCTACCAGAAGTGGGCCGATGCGATCTACGGCTCGATCATGTTCGTGCCGTCCGACGCCGCCGTGGTCGCCGCCCTGGACACCGACCCGCAGCTGCTCGCCTGGCTGCTCGGTAAGCGGGTTTTCCTCTGCGGACCAACAGGATTCGCCGTTCTCGCGTCGGCGTCGATGTTCGCCGCGACGGAACGCACGATCGCCGAGGACATCGAGCAGGTGCGCTCACATGCGGTCCGCGCCCAGCGCGCCGCGTCCAACGCGGTGGAAGCGGTGAACCTCTCAAGCACGCACCTGCAGCGCTTCGTCTCGGCCCGCCGCCGCGAACTCGACGCGCTGGAGTCCTTCCGGAGCACGGTGCAGCCGCTGGCCGAAGCCGCGGGCTCGGGCGACGTCGGCACCGTCCGACACGACGAAGAAGGCCTGGTCAACGGCGTCCCTGAGCACACGCCCAACGGGGCGTGACGGACCGCCGCTCGCTCGTGGTTCAGACGTGGGTTTCGACGAAGGCCGCGACGGTGTCGACTATCAGGGTGTTGTGCGGGCCCTTGCCGAAGCCGTGGTCCAGGCCCTCGTAGGGGTGCAGTTCCGCCGACACCCCCAGCCTGCGCAGGGCCCGGGCCAGGTCGAGGCTCTGGTCGATCGGGACCAGCGAGTCCGCCGTGCCCTGCTGGATCAGAAACGGCGGCTCGTCCCCGGAGATGTTCTTGATCGGACTCGCCGACTCGGCCTTCCCCGGGCACTCCACCGGCATGCACCCGAGCAGTTGCCGGACGACCCTGCTCGCGTACTGCTGCATCTGCGGGTGCGCCAACTGCGCCTCGGCGCTCATGTCGACCGGTCCGAACCAATCCACTACCGCCCGGATCCCGGTAAGCCCGCCGCCCGGCTTCTCCGGATCCCCTGCCACCGCGCCCAGTTGCGACACCAGGTGACCGCCGGCCGAGGCGCCCCACAGCCCGATCCGGTCGGCGTCCAACCGCCACTGCCCGGCGTGCTGCTGCAGCCAGCGCACGGCGTCGGCGACGTCGACCGCCTGCGCCGGGTACTGCGCCACCCCGGTCAACCGGTAGTCCACTGTGGCCACTGCGTAGCCGCGTTCCAAGAGGCGCTGGGCGGTCAACGACTCCGGCGCGCCGGAGTCGGCGTCCAGCGTGCGGACGCCGGCGTCCCAGCCGCCGCCGTGCACGTACACGATCAGCGGGGTCGGCGGCTCGCGCTGCTCGGGGAGGTACAGGTCGAGCTTCAGCGCGCCGGTATCGCGGTCCGCGTAGATCAGGTCGCGCTGCACGCTGGCCGCGCCGAGATCGCGGGTGGCGACCTCGGCCGGCCGCGCTTCGTCAGCATCCGATTCGCGCGAGCACCCGGCCGCGACCACCGTCGCCAGGGCGAGACAGGCCGCTAAGACACGCCGAGTCACCGCCATCGGCTCCGTGCCTCCCCGATCTTGTTACGGTTCACCCGAATGCCTTAGCTTAACAAGATCAGTGTCAATACATTCAGTGATCAGCCACGCTCGTCCGCGGCGCGCTGCTCACCTGCCAAGAAGTGCGCGATCCGCACCGTGGAGTCGTAGAGGTCGCGGTAGTGCCGGAAGAACTCGTCGTAACGCTCCGTGTGCTCGGGGTTCGGCCGGACCGTCCGCGTCACCGGGTTCCAGGCCTCCGGGGCGACAGCCGTGCCGGTGCCAAGGCCCGCGAGCAGCGCGTTGCCGTACGCCGCACCGACCGTCTCGGCCGGGATCTGCTGTTCCTGACCGGTGATGTCGGAAACGATCTGGGTCCACAGCCCGCCCTGGGTGCCGCCGCCGACGGCGACCAGCCGCCGGGCCGTGCCGCCCGCCTCGCCCATCGCCGCGAGGTTGTGGCGGACCCCGAAACCGATGCCCTCCAGTGCGGCCCGATACAGCTCGGGCCGGCCGTGGCTGGTCGTTAGCCCGGCGAGGACGCCGCGCGCGTCCGGGTCGAAGATCGGCGTCCGCTCGCCCGCGAAGTACGGCAGCAGTAGCAACCCGCGACTGCCCGCCGGCACCTTGCTCGCCTCCTCGACGAGCTGGGCGAAATCGCCGTCGACGAGGCTGCGCAACCACTGGGTGACCGCACCCGAGGTCGCCATCCCGGCGGCCAGCGTGTACGTGTCCGGGAACGCCCCGCAGGTGCCCCAGAGCGCCGGGTGCGGTTGCACGTCCGTCAACACCTGGACGAAGAACATCGTGGTGCCGTACATCAACATCACCTCGCCTGACTCCCGCACGCCGACGCTGGTGGCCTCGGCCCATGCGTCCACGGTGCCCGCGGTGACCGGAAGACCTTCCGGCAGCCCGGTTTCGGCCGCCGCCTGCGCGGTGACCCGCCCGACGACCTCGGTCGGCCACGCAAGCTCCGGCAGCGGCAGCCCCGGCGCGACCCGCTGCGCCCAGTCCGCCGACCAGCCGCGGGCCTGCAGGTCGTAGAGCGGATCGCACTGGCTGGCCGAGTGATGATCGAGTACGTACCGGCCGGTCAGCCGGTGCACCAGGTAGGAGCTGCACATCAGCAGCATCTCGGTGCGCTGGTAGACCTCCGGCTCGCGCTTGGCCAGCCAGCGGATCTTCGGCCCAACGGCCTGGCTGGACAGCGCCGAGCCGCCCCGGCGCAGGATCTCGTCGGCCCCGAACTCCTCGGTGAGCTCCGCGATCTCCTCGGTCGCGCGGGTGTCCACACCGTAGAGGATGGCCGGCCGCAGGGGTTTGCCGCCGCCGTCGGCGGGCAGCAGCACAGGACCGATGCCGCTGACGCCGAGCCCGGCGATCTCCCGGCCCTCGGCGGCGGGCACCAACTCCCGGGCCAGTTCCAGGAAGTCCGCCCACCACACCGATTCCGCGTCGTGCTCCACCCAGCCCGGGTGCGGGTAGGAGGTCTCGTGCGGTCGGCTGGCGCGGGCGATGATCCGCCCGTCGGTGCTGACCAGCACCCCCTTGGAACTCGCCGTGCCGATGTCGATCCCGAGCAACACCTTCTCGGCCACCTGCGCGATCCTCCTCGTCAACACGAAAACCCGGAACACCAGCGATCGTCGACCACACCGCGCCCGAGGTGCCCCGACGTGGAGGGGCAGATTTCAATGGAAATCGAAGGTCCGATTTCCATTTGAATCACGGGAGTTGCCCACAGCCTCCGGCGTCGTGGTCAGACACTCGCACTGGACCGGGATGCGGTCAGCCCCTGGTCCATTCGTCGAGGCGGACGTTCAGCTGATCCGCCACAGCGCGCAGGGCGGCGCGGTGGTCGCCCGGAACCGCGTGGATGTGGTTGGCGCCGAACTTCGACAGGAACAGCTCTCCCGGCGCGTCCAGCCGTGCGAAGGCGTGCGGCCACTCCGGCGTGGACTGGTCCATCAGCTTCTGGTTGGTCGCATCGTCGTAGCTCTCGAACTCCCCGAGCATCAGCTGCAGCCGGTACTCGCCGTCCTCGCGGGTCAACCGCCCCAGCGTCATCTGCCCCGGCGCCGCGATGTGCTGCACCGACGCGCCACCGGCCGGGAAGAAGAACACCTCCGGGTAGAAGTTGACCTTCGCCAGGTTCTCCGCCGGGTCGCCGCTGCGGGCGGCGTACCAGGTGGCGTGCTGGCCGGAGTTGCACAGGTCCCAGATGTCGCGGTCACCGTGGTAGTGCCGCACGTCGGCGAAGAGCACCGGCGTGTCGGCCACCGCCTTGAACAGCTGCATGGTCAGCGCGCCGTCCATGTCCGCCTCGGTGGCGCAGACGTGCGGTTCCTTCGGCCCGTTCCAGTCGTAGGGGTCGTTCAGGAACGCCTCGGTGACATCCATCGTCGCGAAGTTCTCGGTCAGCTCCGGCTGCGCCTTGATGCCGGAGAAATCGAGGTTGCGCTCCGCGATGATGTCCCGGATCGCCAGATAGGACCGGATCTGCCGCTCCAGCAACTCCGGCGTCAGCTTCTTGCCGTCGTAGTGCACCCCGGCGGCGTGCTTCTCGATCCACTCGCGTGCCTTCTTGGCCTCGGCGGCGTCCGCCTTCTCGGCCCGCAGGACCAGCTCGTACTGGTCGATCTCCTCCACGTCGATGCCGAACTTACGCATCCACTGGTCGGTGTTGGCGACTGCAGTGTTCATGCCCATCGGCCGCCCGCCGAACCGGCCGAACGTCGCACCGTGCAGCGACTGCACCGCGGCGGCGGCCTTGGCGTGCACGCCGATCTTCTCGACCAGTTCGGCGTCATCCGGGGCACCCCAGGCCCGCGTGTGGCGGCGGCCGATCTGATCCAGCGCACCACCCGCGGCGAGCATGCCGACGAGCCCAGGTTCGGTCGGGTCGGTGCTGGCCACGAGCACCAGTGGGCTGCTGGTGGCGTCGGCGGCGAGCATGGTGAAGTGGGGAAACGCCCACACCGAGTAGTAGAAGACGGTGACGTCCACGTCCGCCGCGGCCACCTTCCGGGAGACCGAGGTGGCGAGCACGTTGGTGGCGACCAGGTCGTCACCGACCACCACGTCGTGCCCGGCCGCGCGCAGCGACCGGACCAGAGAATCCTGTTTGGACTGGATGAAGTCCGCGTTCCGGGCGTGGACGTGGTCACGACCGTCGGAAATGCTGACGACACCGATGCGAGCCACAGTTCCTCCCAAGTTCACTGACAGGCGGTGTTGACTGCTGTGGAACCGGTGGCGGGGGCGCGTCGATGGCTCCGTCCGGTGCGCCACCGGTGAACTCCCTGCGGATCGCCTGACCGGGAAAGCTCCTCACCCAGTTGCCGATGAGACCGGTGAGCAATCGTTTACCCGGACGCTATTCTGGCGGGACGCGGACTGTCAAGGCAGGTGGCCCGCCATCACTCGGGTAGAGGGCACGTGGAGGAAACCGTGGCGACGATCAGCGATGTGGCGACCCGCGCCGGGGTGTCCACTGCGACGGTTTCGCGTGCGCTCAACGGCAAGAGCACCGTCGATCCGGCGCTGGCCGCGCGGGTGCTCGCCGCCGCGGCCGAGCTCGGGTACCGGCCCAACGGCCCGGCCCGCAACCTGCGCAAGCAGGAGACCGCGGTGCTTGCTCTGATCATCTCCGACGTGGAGAACCCGTTCTTCACTGCGATCGCTCGCGGCGTCGAGGACGTGGCGCACGCTGCGGGCTACTCGGTGGTCCTCTGCAACTCCGACGACGAACCGGACAAGGAGCGCGAGTACATCGATGTCGCCCTGCAGGAACGGGTGGCCGGGGTGCTGCTGTCACCGACCGGCCGCGGGGACAGCGCCGAACTGCTCAGCCGCAACAGCACGCCGGTGGTGGCGGTGGACCGGCCGCTGCCGAACTCCCCCGGCGACACGGTGCTTGTCGACAGCAGGCTCGCCGCCAAGGAAGCGACGCTGCATCTGGTCGCGCAGGGCTACCAGCGGATCGGCTGCCTCACCGGCCCCAGCGGCGTGCTGACCGCGGACGACCGCCTCGCCGGATACCGCGACGGCCTGCGCGCTGCGAAGCTTCCGGCACAGGCGGGATTGGTGCGGCGCTCGGAGTTCAAGGCCGCCGGGGCGAAGCAGGCCGCGCGACCGCTACTGACCCAGGACGACCCGCCGGACGCGGTCCTGGTCGCCAACAGCATGATGGCGGTCGGCGTGCTGGAGACGTGCGCCGAGCTCGGCCTGCGGCCTGGCCGGGACATTGGCGTGGTGGCCTTCGACGACCCGCCCTGGGCGACGCTGCTCGACCCGCCGCTGACGGTCGTCGCCCAGCCCGCCTACGACATGGGCGCGGTGGCCGCCCAGCTGCTGCTGGACCGGATCAGCGGGGAACGCACCGACACGACCACCACCACACTGTCGGCCCACCTCGTCACGCGAGGCAGCAGCGCCCGTCCCTGACGCCACGAAGCGAACGGAGCATTCCGTTCGCTTCACTGAGGTGATCTCAGTAAGAAGTGTCTGGAGGGCGGCCTGCCGGAATGGGTGTGTGATCGGGTAGCGCTGGCCCGGGGAGAGTGGGACGTGGGGTCCCTGGTAAAAGAAGTTCGACCAAGAAACGATCTTCGACCAGGGAAGGCCCCACGTGGTC